>CAYHCW010000389.1:0-3403 GCA_964355025.1 uncultured Gemmatimonas sp.
AGGGCGCGACCAGCGGGATCATCACCCTCGGGTGACGGCAATGCCTGGTCGTCTGGTGGTCTTCGAGGGAGTCGAGGGAGCGGGGAAGACCACCCAGCTCGAGCGACTGGCCCTTCGCCTTGGTCGTCTTGGGCTGACGGTGCGAATGCTGCGCGAGCCCGGCGGCACCACGGTGGGCGACGAGATTCGCGCCCTGCTGCTGCGCCCCGGGGCCTCCATTCCCCCGCGCAGCGAGGCGCTGCTGTTCATGGCGTCGCGCGCGGCGCTCCTCGAGGAGCAGGTGCGCCCCGCGCTCGCGCGAGGCGAAGTCGTCTTGCTCGACCGCTTCTTCCTGTCGACGTATGCCTATCAGGTTGGTGGCCGCGGCCTCCCCGAACGCGAGGTGCGCGACGCCAATGGCTTTGCCACCGGCGGCCTCGTGCCCGACGTCACGGTACTGCTGACGCTGCCGGTGGCGGACGGACTGGCCCGCGCCGCGCTCCGTGGTGAGGCCGATCGCATGGAGCAGGCTGATCGCGCGTTTCACGACCGCGTGGAGGGGGCCTTTGCCCGATTTGCCGACCAAGCCTGGCAGGAGGCGCACCCGGAGTGCGGTCCGCTGGTGGCGGTGTCTGCGGCGGGCACCGTCGACGACGTTGAAGCGCGTGTGTGGCGCGTGATCGCCGCGGCCTGCCCTGAGGTGCTGGGTTGAGGCCGCCTGGAACTCGCGCACCGTGGCCGGCGTAGGGTCCCCGTGCGCCGCCATCGGCTGATCCTCACGCTCCTCACGCTCGCCGCCGCCGCCATAGCGGGCGGCGCGCTGGTGCAGCGTGCCTTGCGACGGACGGCGCTGGGCGACGTCAACGGCATGCAGCTGCTGGCGTCGGTGATGGAGCGCGTGCGCGAGAGCTACGTGGACTCGCTCTCCCTGGACGAACTGTGGCGCCGCGCCGCGGTTGGGCTGGTGGACGAACTCGGCGATCCCAACAGCACCTACCTTCCGCCCGACCGGCTCAAGCGCCTATCCGAGGCGACCTCGGGCGTGTACAGCGGTGTGGGCATCCAGGCCGACCGCCGCGAAGGGTACGTGGTGGTGCTGGCCGTGCGCCCCAACTCGCCCGCCGAGCATGCGGGTGTGCAGGCCGGCGACCGGCTGGCGGAAGCCGATGGACAGGCCATGAAGGGGTGGACGATGGAGGAAGCGCGCATCGCAATGCGGGGCGCGCCCGGCTCCACGCTCCGCCTTGTCGTGGAACGCGGGACGGCGCGCATCGCCTTTGCCATCCGGCGCGGCGAAATTCACGTGGTGTCGGTCGCCCGTGCCATGGTGCTCGAGGGCCGCGTCGGCTACGCGATGCTCTCCACGTTCAGCGACTCTGCGCGCCTCGAGCTGACCCGAACGGTCGACTCGCTGGTCGCGGCCGGCGCGACATCGCTGATCCTCGATCTGCGCAACAACCCCGGCGGCCTGTTGAACCAGGGTGTCGCGATTGCCGACCTGTTCCTCGAGAAGGGGCAGGAGATCGTCGAGGTCCGGTCGCGCGGCGCAGCGCGCGACCTGCTGTTCGTGGACAGCACGGCGCAGCGGTGGCCGACGCTGCCGGTTGCGGTCCTCATCAACGCGGGCACGGCAAGCGCCGCGGAGATCGTGGCCGGCGCGCTGCAGGATCACGACCGTGCGCTGGTGCTTGGGCGCACGTCGTACGGCAAGGGGAGCGCGCAGAACGTCTTTGAGCTCGAGGGCGGCGGCGGGCTGAAACTGACGACGGCGCGCTGGTTCACGCCGTCGGGGCGCAGCATCAGCCGCGCCGTGCTGGCCGATTCTGCACCGCGCGTCATCAATGACCGGCCCGAGCGTCCGGTGTTCAAGACCGATGGGGGACGCAGGGTGTTGGGCGGTGGTGGTATCTCACCCGACCTGCTGGCCGGCGACTCGCTACCGTTGCCGGCCGAGCGCGCGTTCATCCTGTCGCTCGGCGCCTCGGCGGCCAGGTTTCGCGAAGCCGTCAACGATTTTGCAGCGGCCGAGGTGCGGCGCGGCGCCGTGAAGGACACGGCATTCGTGGTGCTGCCGGCGATGCGCGAGTCGCTGTTCGGCCTGGCAAAGCAGCGCGGCCTCGACGTGTCGCGCTCGGCATTCGACGAGGCCACGAGCCTGGTGGACCGTCAGCTCGGCAATGAGCTCGCCCGGCAGGCGTTCGGACTTCCGTACGCCGGGCGGCGCATCGTGCGCAACGACAAGGTGGTGCAGCGGGCGGCAACGCTGCTGCGCTCGGCGGGGGATCCGAAGCAGCTGCTGGCGAAGGTGCCGGCGGCGGTGGACTCGGGAGTTCACTAAGAACCGGAAGGCGGATGGCGGAATTGGAATTCGAATCGGGAATTCGAAACTGAGAGCGGAACGTGAAACGGAAGGGCCCGAGGCGATCCTGCCCTCGGGCCCTTCGGCATTCCCCTTCGAGTTCAGCGTTCGAGTTCAGCGTTCGAGTTCCAACTCCGTCATCCGCGTTCCGATTCGCGGTCAGGGAGTGACCGCCGCCTTCAGCACGAACCCGCTCTTCCGCGGCAGCTTCGCATCCCGCTGCGCCGTCATCCACACGAAGCTCGCCACCACCGCCGCGTTGTGCTTCATGTCGTCGGCCTGGACGCGTTCGTAGACGTCCTGGTTGGAGTGGTGCGTGCGCGTGCCGTAGTCGATGGGGTCCTGGATGAACTGCCACCCCGGGAGGCCGATGCCGTCGAACGCCAGATGGTCGGTGCCGCCCGTGTTGGCATACGTGATGGTCTGCGCGCCGTTGGCCCAGAAGGGCTGCAGCCACGCGTCGAAGACGTTCTTCACACCGGCGTTGCCCTGCAGGTAGACGCCGCGGATCTTGCCGGTGCCGTTGTCCACGTTGAAATAGCCCGAGAACCTGTCGTACTCGGCCTTCGTCGTCACCGTGTCGCCGACCTTCGTGCCGAAATGCGCCTTCACGTACTCGCGCGAACCAAAGAGCCCCTGTTCCTCACCCGTCCACAGTCCGATGCGAATGGTGCGGCGCGGCTTCAGCCCCAGCGTCTGGAAGATGCGCAGGGCTTCCATCATGATGGCAGATCCGGCGGCGTTGTCGGTGGCGCCCGTGCCGGCGTGCCACGAGTCGAAGTGCCCACCGAGCATCACGATCTCGTCCTTGAGCGCGGGATCGGTGCCGGGAATCTCGCCGATCACGTTGAACGACATCGTGTCGGGCGTGATGGTGTTCTGCATGCTGAGTTCCAGCGGCACGGCCACGCCCTTGGCCAGCATGCGGATGATGCGGCCGTAGTGCTCAGCCGAGACGTGCACGGCGGGCACCACCGGCGGGTTCGACACGCGCGGGGCGCCGTTGTCGGTGAAGACCGTGCCATAGTCGCCGCGACCTGCCAGCAGCAGGCCGCTCGCCCCTTC
>CAYHCW010000390.1:0-1718 GCA_964355025.1 uncultured Gemmatimonas sp.
CTTCCCTCCGCACCAAACCCCCGCACTCCGCACCCCTCCCCGAGTAAATCGCCTCGCCCAGCACCGGCGCCAACGCATACGCAATGATGGCTTCGTACGCCTGTTGCCGACTAACCAGCCCGTCGGTGAGAATCCCCACCGCCCCGGCTCCATGCTTGATGTTCTCCGTCCCCACCAGCCGGTCGATGGCATGCCCCAACTCCATCCCCTCGCGAATCAGCGCGGCCACGGCATCCGGAAGAGGCATCGACAGCGACCCGCCCACGTGCGCCGCACCGTCGCGGGTGGCCACCACCGCCCAGGCACACGTGCGCATTCCCGTGGGCGTCTCCACCACGCCTCCTTCGATACCCACGCCGAGGTCGGCGTCGAGCGCGACGCGGGCCGCTTGGGCCCGGTTCGTCGCGCCGGCAATGGTCTGCGCGTCACCCAGCGGCTGGTCCGGCACGCCCGATGCGACCGCCACGCCGGCAACCTGCGTTGACGGCGCGAGCCGCTGCAGCACGGCGCGCACGGCGCCGAGCTTCACCGGATTCGTGGAACCCACGGCGACGCGATGGATGTTGGCGAGTGGCATTGCGTGTAACTTAGGCGCACGATGCCTCGTGCGAGAGCTCCGTTGGCCGCCGGCCGGTTGTGGCTCGACTTCGTCAACACCGACGAAGCGCCGCGCCACGCGTACGCCGATGCCCTGCGGACCTTTGACGGGTATCTCGCCTGGCTCGAGGCGGCTGCCCTGCTCGACACCGGCCGGCGGAGCGCGCTGCAGCGGCGCGCGCAGGAGCAGCCGGCCAGCGCCACCGCCGCGCTGCACGAGGCGCGGCGCATCCGCAGCGCGCTGCGCCCGCTCGCCGAGCAGGGGATGCTGGCATCCGAACGGGTGACGCAGGCGGCGGTGCTCGAGATCAACCGTGTGCTGGGCCGTTCCTCGGGCGTGCAACGGGTGGAACACGACGCGCGCGACAACTCGTTTCGCCGGGCGTTCCTGTCGTCCGGCGACGCATTTGCCGCGTTGGTGATTCCAATGGTGGAGAGTGCGGCCGATGCGCTGGTGCGTGGAGAACTCTCGCGCGTGCGCCGCTGCGCGGCCGAGCCACCGTGCCCTCGCGTCTTCCTGGACACCAGCCGCAATGGGCGCCGGCGCTGGTGCGACATGAAGAGCTGCGGCAACCGGGCCAAGGCGGCCCGGCACCGCGGCGGCGGCGCGGTCAGCCGGCCGAAGCCGACGACGCCTTGATGTACCCCATCTCCTCGGCGTAGCCGCGGAGCTTCCCCTGCAGGATGCGCCGGCCGCGGAAGAGCCGCGACTTCACGGTGCCCTCGGGGACGTCGAGCACCTTGGCGATCTCCGCATAGCGCAGTCCGTGCACGTCGCTCATCACCAGCGCGGTGCGATACTCCTCGGGCAGCACCCCGATGGCGCGCACGATGTCCTCGTCCACGAACGAGTCGAAGAAGGTCGCCTCGGGGTTCTCGTCGCCCACCGGTTCGAGGCGGTTGTAGCCGTCCTCGGTTTCCGGCATCGGCACTTCGCGGGCGTCGATGCGACGCTTGCGGCTCACGAACGCGTGGTAGAGGATCGTGAAGAGCCAGGCGCGGATGTTCGTGCCGAGGTTGAACTGCCGCCAGCGCTGGAAGGCGCGGAGCATGGTGTCGCTCACGAGGTCTTCGGCTTCCTCGCGCACCTTGGTGAGCTTGAAGGCGAAGCTGTAGAGCGC
>CAYHCW010000390.1:1818-3397 GCA_964355025.1 uncultured Gemmatimonas sp.
AGCGTCGCCGCCTTCACCGCCCCGCGCGCGCCGCGAATCACCGTAAAGCGCACCGGACGGTCGAGTGCCGGCAGCTCCTCATCCACAAGGTTGCGCGCCACCTTCTCCGGCAACCGCAGTCGCGCCACACCCAGCGCCCCACCCGGCGTCTCTTCGACGTCATAGTCAATCGGCACCGTGCGCCCACGCACCTCGGCGGCACCCGGCAACGCCATCAGTTGCATACGCTGCTGGTGCGGCACGAACTCGTCGGCGTCGAGCGGCGTGCGCAGTGCGCGCCACTCCTGCACATCGCGCACGCCCGCGAGCGCGCGTTCGTACCACGCCGTCAGGTCGGCGAGTCCCATGCGTGGCGTCACGCCGCCGCTGCGACGCCACAGTTCGCGCAATGCCTCCACCGCCTGCCGGTTTCTCGCCACCGACTGATGGTGCGCCTCACCACGCGCCATCGCCTCGGCCAGCACGCGCCGCGCCTCCACCTCGAGCTCCGGCGGGAACTCGTGCACGGGCTCGCGCTCGCGCGACAACTCGAACCCGAAGAACGACACGCGCCGCTCGAGTGCCAGCGGCGACTGTTTGTGCCGGGCGTCAAACGTCAGCGTCGGCGCAGCCGCCGTGGCGTGCAGCCGCACGAGGTCCTTGGGCAGCTGCGTTCCCTCGATGGCGGCGCGCGGCACCCCATAGCGATCGGCGAAGTAGCGCAGCGTCCCGGCAATCGCCCCCCAGCTGCCGCACACGCTCGTCTTCGACACGCGCGCCTCGTCGCCCCACGCCGTCTGCTCGTCGATCACGAGGTCGAACGGCATGATCTCCGCCAGCAGTTCCACAAACCGCCGCTCCACCACCGGCGTCACCCTGGGCATGCTCACGGGGAGCGGCAGGCCGACCGCCCGATAGATGCTCGCCATCGCCAGCGCCGCGTCCTCCAGCGCCTTCACCAGCACGCCGCGATGCTCCGCCCACGTGGCGATGCTCGCGTCGAACATCTGTCGCGGCAGGCCGTACACCTCGCCCAGGAATCCGCACTTGGTGAACGCTTCGGCGTACACGTTGTACGCCGTCAGGTTGTCGCTGCCCGGCACAATCAGCCCGCTGATGTCGCGATCCTCGCGCGTCATGCGGTGCAGGCTCTCGATGCTCGCCATCACCGCCACGTACGCCAGCAGCTCGTCGTCGCAGTGCACCAGCAACTCGGCCCACGGCCGGTCGACCGGCATCACTTCCACCTTCTTGCCGTACGCCGTGAGCCGCCCCTGCTCCACCAGGCCGCGCGACTCCAGGAACTCGAGCGCACGCCGATAGCTCAGCTTGTCCAGCGGCACCGGCAGGTCGAGTTCATCGGCGCGCACGCCCAGCGCCGCACACGTCAGCGCCACGCGTTCGCTGTCGCCGGCCAGCTGGAACTCGGGCGCCGTCGGGCGCAGCGCCGCAAACTGGATGTCGCGGTCGCTGAGGATGAACACGCGCCCGCCCGCCACGCGCCCGTGCACGCGCCCGGCCATCTGCAAGATTTCGTTGGCGCCGAGGTGCAGGCGCGTCAGCACGTTCTTGCCGCCCTCCACCAGGTTGGTGAAGCGCG
>CAYHCW010000391.1:0-3397 GCA_964355025.1 uncultured Gemmatimonas sp.
CACCGGCAATGTGACCGTCGACAAGACCGTGCCCCAGCTCAAGGCGTTCATGGATGCCGGCGGGCGCGTGGTGACCATCGGGTCGTCCACGTCGCTCGCCCAGCACCTTGGCCTGCCGGTGGAGAGCTACCTCACCGAGGGCGGCGCGGCGCTGCCCGCGGAGAAGTTCTACGTGCCGGGGTCCCTCCTGAAGGCGTCGTTCGACACGACGGCGATGGTGAACAAGGGCATGAACGCGACGGCCACGGTCATGTTCGACAACTCACCCGTCTTCAAGCTCGGGCCGGACGCTGCGGCCAAGGGCGTCAAGCGCCTGGCGTGGTATGACAAGGCGCCCCTGGTGTCGGGGTGGGCATGGGGCGAGAAGTACCTCGAAGGCGGCACCGCCGTTGCGCAGGCGTCCGTGGGCTCGGGTACGCTCTACCTGTTTGGCCCCGAGATCCTCTTCCGTGCCCAGCCGCACGGCACGTTCCGCCTCTTCTTCAATACCCTCTTCGACGTGAAGCCGCCCATTCAGTGACGGAGTCGTGAGGTCAAATGCGGGGCGGTCCTTTCGAGGATCGCCCCGCATTCGTATTCTTGTGCTGCCGCTCACGGCGCACTGCCCGGCGCTTCACGAGTGGCCGGCGGCCCCACCATCGATCAACCCGCGAGCCCCTGATTCCGTGACAGAGCGCGTGACGCCCATCTCGTACCGCTCCGCCCGCCGCGACGCGGCGGGCGAAGTCATGGCGCCCCTGGGCCGCATGTTCCTCTGGTTCCCCACCGAGCAGGCCATGGCCAAGGTGGTGACGCTCCTCCAGTCGCACACGCTCGATTTCGAGTCGGCCGATGGCGTCGCGCTGGTGGTCGACGTCGAATGGACCGTGCTGCGCGCCCTCGTGGGCCCCATGCGGCGCCTGCTGACGCACGGCGAGTCCGAGGACACGCGCGTGCTCTACAAGCCGGCCGGCGGTGCCCTGTCCATCAGCGACTTTCCCACCGTGAAGTCGTATTCGCAGTTCGCGCTCGTCAGCCAGAGCACGTGGCTGCGCGAACTGCTCGACGCGCGCCGGTATACCAGCGTCCTGCAGCCGATCGTGCACAGCGACGAGCCCACGCGCATCTTTGCCCGCGAGGCGCTCCTGCGCGGCGCCGAGCGCGACGGCAGCGTGGTGCACGCCCAGTACATGTTCGAGGTCGCGCGCGGCTGCGGGCTGCTGGCCGACCTCGACCTCGCCGCCCGGGATTCGGCCATCGAGTCGATGATGCGCTCCCGCCACGTCGAGTCGTTGTTCGTGAACCTGACGCCGAGCGCCATCGACGATCCGCTGGCGGCGCTGGCCCACACGGTGCACGCCATCGACCGGCTTGGCCTCTCGCACGATCGGGTCGTCTTCGAGGTGGTGGAGAGCGAGCATGCCCCCGACGTCATGCACCTGCGCGGGCTGCTGGCCACGTACCGCGACGCCGGCTTTCGCGTGGCGCTCGATGACGTCGGCGCCGGCTACTCGTCGCTCAACCGCCTGCACCAGCTGCGCCCGGACTTCATCAAGCTCGACATGGACCTGGTGCGCGGGGTCGACGGCGATCCGTACAAGGCACTGATTGCCCGCAAGACCATCGAGATCGCCACCGAGCTGGGCATCGTCACCATTGCCGAGGGCGTGGAGACGCAGGGCGAGCTCGAATGGGCGCGCTCGAACGGCGCGGCGTTCGTGCAGGGTTTCGCCACCGGGCGGCCGAGCGAGCCGGTGTTCGAGTAAGGCCGGCCACCGGCGAAACCCCCAGCCCCGGCCGCGCCGTAGGGCAGGGTAACCCCAACCGGAGTTCCCGCGATGCTCGGCATGTTCGCTCGCCTCTTTGCCCTGCGCCCGCTGCTCAGCTTCGCCATACTCGGCGTCCCCGTGCTCGCGTTGGTCGCGCTTGGACTCGTGACGGTGATGGTGCTGAAGCTGATGTTCTTCGTGGTGCTCCCCATCGTGCTGGTGTTCTGGCTCGTCAAGCGCGTGTTCAAGCCGCACGACGACATGGCCGGCACCGGGGCATAGCGCTGCGCCTGCCGTCGCCGCCCCTCCTGGCTGAAAGCGCGCGATGATCACGCGCGTTGCGCTGGCGGCGTTCATCGCGTCGTGCGTGGGCATCGCCGGCGCGTATGCGCTCGCGTTCCTGCCGGGTGGCGCACCGGCGTGGGCGGCGTGGGGCCTCGCACTCGGCGGGCCGGGAACGCTCTCGGCGGTCATGCTGCTTGGTGCGGCGCGCGGAGGGCGCGTGCGGCCGATCGTCGGCGTTGCCATCGGGCTGACGTTCGTCGTGCTGGCCGGCGCCTTCGCTTTCGCGCTGCTGCTGCCTGCCGACGAGGGGGCTGGTGGCGCGCTGCTGCTCGGCCTGCCGCTTCGCACCGCCGTGGTCATCTACGGGGTCGGCATTGTGCCGATGTTCTTTCTTCCGGCGGCGTACGCTGCGGCGTTTGATGCCGAGACGCTGACCGAAGCGGACCTCGCGCGCGTGCGCGCCGCCGCCGCGCCGAGAGTGCCGTGAGCGGCTGGCCCCTCGTCGCGGCCGCGACGGTTGCGCAGCGTCATCCTGCGATCATTGGGGTGGCAGCCCTGTACTTCGTGGGCGTCGCGGCCATCGCGACGTGGGCCACGCGGCGCACGCACAACGCGGCCGACTACTTCGCGGCGGGCAAGGGCGTGGGCATCGTCACGCTCGCGGTGGCCGCCATGGCTTCGACGCTGTCCGGCTTCGCGTTCATCGGCGGGCCCGGGCTCGTGTATTCCGTCGGCATCGGTGCGGTGTTCATCGTGTTGTCGGCCGCCGTCACCAACACCATGGGCGCCTGGGTGCTGGCCAAGCGTCTGCGCCTGCTGCGCGAGACGCGTGGCCTGTTCACGATTCCCGACGCCATCGGCGCGCGGTTCGCGTCGCCCGCCGCCCAGGGACTGTCGGCCGTCGCCATGCTCGTGGCGATCGTCGGCTACATGGCCACCAACTTCCTGGCGCTCGGGCTCGTCATCGATGCGCTGTTTGGCACGGGACTCGCGCCGGGCGTCTGGATCGCGATGCTGGTGACGCTCTCGTACACGCTCACCGGCGGCATGCTGGCCGGCGTCTACACCGACCTGTTTGAGGGCCTGGTGAAGACGGCGGCCTCGGTGACGGTCTTCTGGTTCGTACTCCGCACGGGCGGCGGACTGCCGGGCATCTCGCGGGCCATCATGGCGGTGGACGCGACGTTCCTCGGGCCGTGGGGCAAGATGACCGCGCAGTCGGCACTGTCGCTCTTCTTCGTCTTCGGTCTCGGGTCGCTCGGCCAGCCGCACGTGCTGCACAAGTTCTACATGCTGCGCGACCCGCGGCGGCTCAAGTGGTACCCGCTCATCATGAGCGTGGTGATGGCCATGACGCTGCTGCT
>CAYHCW010000392.1:0-3388 GCA_964355025.1 uncultured Gemmatimonas sp.
CGCAGGATCTTGGCCTCGCGCTCCTTGAGGCCGCGCAGGGCTTCCTGGATGGACTCGGTGAGCGCCTTCTCGAACGTCTCCTCGTCCGGGGTGCGCCCCTCGGTGTCGGGCAGGTAGTCGAGCAGGCGATTGTCCTCGCCCGGCGACATCGGCGCATCGAGACTGAGGTACGTCTGCGAGATCAACATCGTCCGGGCGACTTCTTCCTCGGTGATGTCCATGCCGTCGGCGATCTCGCTGTGCGTCGCCTCGCGTCCCAGCTCCTGCAGCAGCGCGCTGGCCCGCTTGCCGATGCGGTGCAGCGTCCCCGCGCGGTTGAGCGGCACGCGCACGATGCGTGACTGCTCGGCGAGCGCCTGCAGGATGGCCTGCCGGATCCACCACACCGCGTAGGAGATGAACTTGATCCCCTTGGTCTCGTCGAACTTCCGGGCGGCGCGGATCAGGCCGAGGTTGCCCTCGTTGATGAGGTCGCTGAGGGCCACACCCTGGTTCTGGTACTTCTTGGCGACGGAGACGACGAAGCGCAGGTTGGAGCGCACGAGCTTGTCGAGCGCTTCCTGCTCGCCCGCCCGGATGCGCTGCGCGAGGTCGACCTCGTCCTCGCGCGTGATCAGCGGAAAGACGCTGATGTCGCGGAGATACTGGTCGAGAGACCCTTCGTCGGCCAGGTGCTTTTTCCGGGGGACGCCCGGGGGGCGTTCACGCGTCATGCGCTCCAATCGGTCAGTCATACCCGGCGGAATGTGCGTCACGCCGCACCGGGGCGGAAGTCCACATCGTGACAACCCTGTCAGCGAACCCGCGTACCCAGCCGGCCCCACCGCACGTGCGTGAGAAACGCCACCGGTGAAGCGCTGTCGGGCACATAGCTGAAATACACCAGGATCGGCGTGCCGTGCACCATCGAGTCCGGCACGAATCCCCAATAGCGGCTGTCGAGCGAGTTGTCGCGGTTGTCCCCGAGCACAAAGTAGTGCGCGGGCGAGACCACGATGGGGCCCCAGTTGTTGCGCGACGGACGGTACGTCGCGGCGGCCAGCGCCGGTCGCACGAGAAACTCCCGCTGCCAGCGGAATTCGTCCCCCGACGGGTCGGACCCCGGCTCGGTGTGCGACACGTAGCGCTCCTGCTGTGGCGCGCCATTGACCCGCAGCACGCCGTCCACCATGCCCAGCGTGTCCCCCGGCACCCCCACCAGCCGCTTCACGAAGTCCTTGCTGGGATCCGTGGGCCACTGGAAGACGATCACGTCGCCGCGCTTCGGCGCGCGAACGGCCGGCAGGCGCTTGCCCGTAAACGGCACCTCGGCGCCGTACACGAGCTTGTTCACCAACAGGAAGTCGCCCACCAGCAGCGTTCCTTCCATGGAGCCGCTCGGGATCTTGAACGCCTGCACGAGAAACGACCGCACGACGACGAAGAGCAGCAACGCCATCGTCATCGACTTGGTCCAGTCCCACAGCAGGCGCACCGGCCGCCAGAGTCCGCGCCGCGGGGTCGGGCCGTACGCCGGCTCGCCAGCGATCACTGGCGGTTCTGGCGTCACGGGAGGGACCGGAAGGTCGGGCATTGGAGTACTTGGGAGATAGCCGGATGGGCCAGGAGAGGCAAGCCCGCAGTGAACGGACGGCGGACGGCGTACAGCGTAGAGCTTACAGGTGCTTTACGCCGTACGCTGTACGCTCCACGCTGTACGCCGTACGCTCTACGCCATCCGTTCTCAGCAATCAGTAATTGTCTATCTGGGCACGCTGCAGTGCGCCGCTGTAGTCGATGTACCCCACCTTGGTCTCCGAGAAGAACGCGTACACCTCCCAGCCGCCCTCGCGGTGCCCGTTGCCGGTCTGCTTCACGCCGCCAAACGGCAGGTGCGCTTCGGCGCCGATGGTCGGGGCGTTGATGTACGTGATGCCGTTGTCGAGCAGCTGCAGCGCCTGGAACGCCACGTTGACGTCCCGCGTGTACACCGACGACGACAGGCCGTACACGACGTCGTTGTTCACCTCGAACGCCTCGGCCACGGTCTTCACCTTGGTGACGCTGAGGATGGGGCCAAAGATCTCCTCCTGCTCGAGCCGCGAACCGGCCAGCACGTCCGTGAAGATCGTCGGCTGGAAGAAGTAGCCGTGATCGAGGTCGCCGCCCGTGGCGCGCTTTCCGCCCAGCGCCAGCGTGGCCCCCTGCGCCTTGCCGACCTCCACGTAGTCCTCGACGGTCTTCAGCGACGCTTCATTGACGACCGGCCCCACATCCGTCCCCTGCTTGCGGCCGTCGCCCAGCACCAGCCTGCCGGCGCGCTCCACCAGCATCTTCACGAACGTGTCGTGCACCCCTTCCTGCACGATCAGGCGGCTGGTGGCAGTGCAGCGCTGGCCGGTGGTGCCAAACGCGCCCCACAGCGCCCCCTCGAGCGCCAGCTCGAGATCGGCGTCGTCCAGCACGATCTGCGCGTTCTTGCCACCCATCTCCAGCGACAGGCGCTTGTGCATGCGCCCGCACGTCGCGCCGATCTTGCTCCCGATCTCGGTGGAGCCCGTGAACGACACGAGCGCGACGTCGGGGTGCTCCACGATGGCGTTGCCCACGACGCCCGTGCCGTGCACCAGCTGGATCACCTCGGGCGGGAGCCCCGCATCGAGCAGGATTTCCACCAGCACGTGCCCCGTGTGCGGCACCACCGACGCCGGCTTGAAGACCACCGCGTTGCCGCAGAGGAGCGCCGGGAAGATCTTCCACGTGGGAATCGCCATCGGAAAATTGAACGGCGTCACGATGCCCGCCACGCCAATGGGTCGGCGAAACGACATCGCCCACTTGTTGCGCAGTTCGCTGGGCACCGTGTGGCCGAACAGGCGACGCCCCTCGCTGGAGGCGTAGTACGCCGTGTCGATGCCCTCCTGCACGTCGCCCCGCGTCTCGGCGAGCGGCTTGCCCATTTCGCGCGTCATCAGGTCGGCGATCTCTTCCTTGCGGGCCACCATCAGGTCGCCCACCCGGCGCAGCACGTCACCGCGCGCCGGCGCCGGCGTGGCCTTCCAGAGGGCGAATCCCTTCTTGGCGCTCGCCACCGCCCGGTCCACGTCGGTGGCGTCGCTCGCCGGAAACATCCCGATGAGGTCGCGCGTGTCGGCGGGGTTGCGGTTTTCGAGGTACTTGCCGGTGGACGGCTCAACCCACGCGCCGGCGATGAAGTTCTTGAATTTGGACATATGACGAGGGGTGATGGTTGAAAGAGTACGACAGAGTACGACAGAGTACGACAGAGTACGACAGAGTACGACAGAGTACGACAGACGAAAGCTACCCAAGCGGACGGCGTAGAGCGGACAGCGTAAAGCCTACAGCTGCCGTACGCTGTTCCGTTACAGCTGCCGTACGCTGTTCC
>CAYHCW010000393.1:0-3381 GCA_964355025.1 uncultured Gemmatimonas sp.
GATGCTGGTGACGTACCTCGCGCAGACGCATGGCAACCAGGTGCCGCTCGATCTGTCGGCCGCGTGCCAGCCGGCCGTGTCGCGGCTGATCGCGGGGCTGCCGCCGGGCGTCGCGCTGGAGACCGAGCTTGGGGCTCCCGGTCTTTCCGTCCGCGGGAGTTCGGACCAGCTTGACCGGGTGCTGAACAACCTGCTGGCCAACGCGCGAGAGGCCGTCGGTGAGGGACCGGGGACACTTCGCCTGACGCTGCGGATGGCGCCCGCTGCGGATATTCCTGCGAATCACCGATTCCCGGTGGAGTGGCTGCCGCGGGACACGGCGTATGCGTGCCTGGAGGTTGCGGACACGGGCTGCGGAATTGTGGACGAGGATATCGACAGGCTCTTCGATCCGTTTTTCACCACCAAGTTCACCGGGCGCGGGCTTGGCCTGCCGGTGGTGCTTGGGGTCGTGCGGGAGCACAACGGAGCGGTCGTGGTGGAAAGTGAGCCGGGTCGCGGCAGCGTGTTTCGGGTCTACCTGCCGGTCACGGCGGAGGAGGTGCCCACGGCACCACTGCGCGTTGCCGCGACGCCGGGAACGGCGGCCAGCGCGACGGTGCTGGTGGTCGAGCCCGAGCATTCGCTGCGCCGGGTCGCCACGGTCGCACTCGAGCGCGCGGGATTCACGGTGTATGCCGCGCAGGACGGGACGGAGGCGGTGGAGCTCTTCTCCGGGCACCGCGACGAGATCGGGTGCGTGCTGTGTGCATTGCGCATGCCCCGATTGGACGGCTGGAGTACGCTGGAGGCGCTGCGGCAACTCAAGCCAGGCATTCGGTTCATCCTGACCAGCGGTCACAACGAGGCGCAGGAGATGGCGGGTCGTCATCTGGAACTGCCGCATGCCTACCTGAGCAAGCCCTACTCGTTTGATGCGATGGTCGCCGCCCTTCGTCACGTCCCGTCCAGCGCCGCGCCATGATACCTGTCATGAGCGCGGCTTCGCGCGCGAGAACGAAGCCACGCATCCTCGTCGTCGAAGACGAGCAGCTCGTCGCCCGGGACATCCGGCAGCAGTTGGTGGACCTGAGCTACGACCCCGTGGGCCACGCGACGCGCGGCGAAGACGCCGTCGCAATGGCCGGCGCGTTGCGCCCCGACCTCGTGTTGATGGACATCCAGCTGGATGGCGAAGTGGATGGAATTGCCGCCGCCCAGGCAATTCGCGACCAGTTCGGCCTGCCGGTGGTCTACCTGACTGCGTTTGCCGAGGACGACATCCTGGGGCGTGCGGCGCAGACCGGCGCATACGGGTACATCATCAAGCCGTTTTCCGAGCGCGAGCTGCATGCCGTGCTTGAGATGGCGCTGTACAAGCATCAGGCCGAGGCGCGGCTGCGGGAGAGCGAAGACAACTACCGCCAGCTCTTCGACCGGATGCTCGACGGCTTCGCCGTGCACGAGATCATCTGTGACAGCGCCGGCGTGCCGGTGGACTACCGGTTTCTCTCAATCAACCCCGCGTTCGAGCGCATGACGGGCCTGCGCGCGGCAGATGTCGTTGGCCGCACCGTGCTGGAGGTGATGCCGGGCACGGAGCAGGTGTGGGTCGAGCGCTACGGGCGCGTGGCACTGACCGGCGAGGGGGTGCACTTCGAGGAGTACAGCAATGCACTGCAGCGCCACTACGAAGTGGCGGTCTTTCGCCCCAAACCCGGCCAGTTTGCCACGGTCTTCGTGGATGTCACCGCGCGCAAACGGACTGAGGCGAACCTGTCGCATCTCCACGAGCAGCACGAGTTGATTCTGAGTTCGGCGGCCGAGGGCATCATCGGATTGGACGCCGAGGGACGCCACCTCTTCGCCAACCCTGCCGCGGCCAGCATGCTGGGGTATTTGCCCGAGGAGCTCGTTGGCCTTCCGAGCCACAGCTTGTGGCACCATACGAAAGCCGACGGAAGCGCGTACCCCGACGCCGACTGCGCCATTCTCGCTGCCCTTGCCGACGGCGCGCTCCACCGCGCAGAGAGCGACGTGTTCTGGCGCAAGGACGGCACGAGCTTTCCCGTGGAGTATGCGAGCCGCCCCATCTACGAAGAGGGCCGGACGGTCGGTGTGGTGGTCACGTTCAGCGACATCTCGGAGCGCCAGCGGGCGGTGGAGGAGAATCGCCGTCTCGCCCTGATGGTGGAGTCGGCGCCCAACGCGATTGCGGTGCATGGTTTTGACGGCCGGTTCTTCTACGCCAACAGCCGCAACTTCGCGCTGCACGGCTACAGCCGCGACGAATTCATGGCGCTCACGGTGCAGCAGCTCGACGTCCCGGCCGATGCCGGCCTGATTGACGCGCGCATGCAGGAGGTGATGACGCGGGGCGAAGCCGCGTTCGAGGTGGAGCACCTGCGCAAGGACGGCAGCATCCTGCCGCTGGCGGTCTCGGTGATGGTGACCACGTGGGGCGGGCAACCGGCCCTGCTCAGCGTGGCGACGGACATCAGCGAGCGCAAACGGTCCGAGGAGCTTCTGCGACAGAGCGGCACGCTGGCCCGCACCCTGTTTGAACAGGCCGGGGATGGGGTGGTGTCGCTGTCCGCCGGTGACCTGTCGATTCTGTCGGCCAATGAGTCATTTGCCCGCATGCACGGCTACAGCGTGCCGGAAGTGCTGGTGATGAGCTTGCGCGACCTGGACGTGCCGGAGGCGACGCAACGGGCCGCGGGACGCGTGGCGCGCTTGATGGCCGGTGAGGTGCTGAAGTTCGAGGTGGAGCACTATCACAAGGACGGCCACGTCTTTCCCGTGGAGGTCACGGCGAACCTGGTTGACATCGATGGGCAGCGCCTGATTCTGGCGTTCAACCGCGACATCACCGAGCGTCGCCGCGCGCTGGCCGAGACGGCCGCACTCGAGGCGCAACTGCAGCACGCGCAAAAAATGGAATCGGTGGGGCGTTTGGCCGGGGGTGTGGCGCACGACTTCAACAACATGCTGGCGGTGATCCTGGGCACGGCCGAAGTTGCGTTGGAGCAGGTGAGCGCAGGGGAGCCGCTCCACGCGGACCTCGAAGAAATCCAGCGGGCCGCCCGGCGCTCCGCCGACCTCACTCGGCAGCTGCTTTCGTATGCCCGCCGCGAGACGATTGCGCCCGAAGAGCTGGACCTCAACGAGACCGTGCCCGGTTTGCTCTCCATGCTGCAGCGGCTGCTCGGCGAGGACATCCACCTGCTGTGGGCGCCGGCGACGACCCTGTGGCCGGTTGTGATGGATCCCAACCAGCTGGCCAACGTGCTGACCAACTTGTGCGTGAACTCGCGTGATGCCATTGCCGACGTCGGCACGATTGCCATTGCGACGGAAAACTCGACGCTGGACGCGGCGTTCTGCGCCCGGCACGGCGAC
>CAYHCW010000394.1:0-3378 GCA_964355025.1 uncultured Gemmatimonas sp.
AGTACGACAGAGTACGACAGAATACGCCACAATACGACAGAGGGGCTCGGCGGATGAATCGCACCGCCCCTCTGTCGTACTCTGTATCACTCTGTCGTACTCTGTCGTACTCTCGACTACTGCACCCGCCCCAACCTCAGATAATCGACCGCCATATTCGCCATGAGACGCACGCCAATTGGCAGCCCCTTGTCGTCGGCCTGGAACAGCGGCGAGTGGTTGCTGGCCGCCTTGCGCCAGTCGAGTTCCGGCGGCGTGGTGCCGAGCGAGATGAACAGGCCGGGGACCTTGCTGGCGAACCGCGAGAAATCCTCGCCCGCGCTGCTGGGCGTGCCGGCGGATACCATCGATGCGCCGGCGACGCGTCGCAGGGTGGGCGACATCTTCTCGGTGAGCGCCGTGTCGTTGCGCGTGACGTCGTAGCCGCGCGTGATGGTCACGTCGGCGGTGGCACCGGCCGACTTGGCAATCTCCTCGGCGGTGCGCGTGACGCGCATGTGAATGTCGGTGCGCATGGCTTCGTCGAGCGTGCGAATGGTGCCGATCATCCAGACGCTGTCGGGGATGATGTTCTCGCGCAGCCCGCCCTGGAACGCGCCAATGGTGACGATGGCGGGCGCGGTGCTCATGTTGACCTGGCGACTCACGATCGTCTGCAGGCCGAGCACGATTTGCGAGCCGACGACGATGGGGTCGATGCCGGCTGACGGGAATGCGCCGTGCGTCTGGCGGCCGTGCACCACGATGCGCAGTCCGTCGGCGGACGAGGTCGTGGAACCGACGTTGGCCTGCACGGCGCCCAGCGGGCCGGGCCCGACGTGCAAGCCGAAGACAACATCGACCTTGGGGTTGTCGAGGGCGCCGTCACTGATCATCGGGCCCGCACCGCCCTTGGGTGGCGCCTCTTCAGCGGGCTGGAACAGGAAGACGATGGTGCCCGGCAGCTGCGCTTTCATTCCGCTGAGCACCTCGGCGGTGCCCATCAGGATGGCGGTATGCATGTCGTGGCCGCACGCGTGCATCACGCCCGTTTCGACGCCGTTGTAGACCGTGCGAACGGTGCTCTTGAACGGCACGTTCACCAGCTCGACGACGGGGAGCGCGTCCATGTCGGCGCGCAGGGCCACCACCGGACCCGGGCGGCCTCCGCGCAACACGCCGACCACACCGTTGCCGCCGACGCCGGTGCGCACCTCGATGCCGAGCGCCTTGAGGTGATCGGCCACCAGCTTGGCCGTGCGCGTTTCCTGGAACGACAGTTCAGGATGCTGGTGAATGTCGTGGCGCCAGTCGGCGAGCTTCGCGGCGATGAGCGTGGTGCGGCGGTCGATCTCCGCTTGCAACGGGTCAGTGCGCGGCTGCTGGGCGAGCAGAGGTGCGGCGACGAGAGAGAGGAGGGCGGCGTGGCGGAACATGGAATGGAGGGGCTAGGGGCTAGGGGCTAGGTGCTAGGTGCTAGGTGGTGGGAGGCAATAGTACGATGTGACCTGCACCTCGGCTATGTGAGTGCACCTAGCACCTAGTTCCTAGCACCTAGCACCTAATTTCCCGCCCACCGAATCCGCCCGAGCCGCGAAACGACAACCGAGTCGATGCGCGCTCGGCGTATGATCAGCACCGTGGTGTTGGAGACGCCGGTGGCAAGGCCGTCGGGGCCGAAGCGCACCGAGTCACCGCTGGCGGCGAGCGTAACGCCGTGCAGGGCCGCAACGGCCCGGCGCGCGATGGTGTCGGCGCCGCTGGTGACGCGCACCTCGCCGCGGGCGACATCCACGACGAAGGTCGCGGTGGTTCCGCGGGCCAGCGCCAGTTCACGGGTGAGCACGAGCGCGTTGACGACGTCGGCGGCTGCGGCGCGCAACCGCCAGCGTTCGGTCGTGCCGACGAGTGACGGCGTGGCGATGGCGGCCATCAGCGACACCAGCGCGAGGGTGATGGTGAGCTCGATGAGGGTATGCGCGTGACGCATGCGAGGGCTCGCGGGTGCCGGCCGGCGTAGATGCGCGGCGCGGGGTTGCGACGCATCTTGGGGCGGTCGCGCCGAGTTGCGTCACCAAACGAGCGCGGTGCGGGGCACGGGAACGCCGGCCGAGGGGCCGGCGCAGGTCGAGATACCGGAGAGGATCCAAATGCAAACCACGGGAGTGCGCTGCCGCTGGGCGCTGGGCCTGCTCGTCTTCGCCTGCGGTTGTCGATCGCCGCAGGCCGACGTGGCCATCGCCGAGCAGTTCACGCAGGTGTCGGATGCGCTGGTCGACATGCGCGACCAGATGGTCGTGATGTCGGGCACCGTCGATTCACTGGTGCAGGTGGTCGCCCGGCAGGACACGATCATCCGGCGGATGGCGGCGGTGAATGGAGTGCCGGTGCCCTGAGGGACGGGTGCGGGGTGCGGGGTGCGGGGGCTAAGAAGGGGGGATGAGTGGGGGTTGGGGATGGGGAATGGGACGAATTCCCCCGTCCCCCGCACTCAACCTCCACTCATCCCTCCGCACCAAACCCGCGCACCCCGAACTCAACCCGCCTTTTCAGCGATCAGCCTCATGATCTCCCCCGGCTGCGCGTGCCTGCCGAGCGTCGACTTTTCGAAGATCACCGTGCCATCGAGCGTCACCTCAAATCGCCCGCCGCCGCTGGGCATGAGGGCAACCTCGGCGTCGGGATACTGCTCACGAATCGCGGCCGCCAGACTGACGGCCCGGGGTTCGTAGTGTCAAACGACGCAGAATTCGATGGTGATGTGCATGGGGTGAAGGATAGCGGTTTGGGTGCAGGGGGCACAGGCACGGTGAAGTGCAGGGGGCACAGGCACGGTGGAGTGCAGGGGGCGGAGGCACAGTCGCGCCCGGTCCTCCCGTGCCCCCTGGCTGTGCACTCCACTGTGCCCCTTCCTCTGCACTTCACCGTGCCTGTGCCCCCTGCACTTCACCCGCTGATGGTTGCCGTGACCCGTCGCGGCGTTCAGTTTTCGACTCATGCGAATTGCCATCTCCACCGGCGGCGGCGACGCCCCGGGCCTGAACGCCGTCATCCGTGCTGCCGTGCTTTCGTCCCTCGACCGCGGCTGGCACGTGCTTGGCATCAAGCGCGGCTACATGGGACTGCTGGGTGAGGACGAGGTCATTCCGCTTACGCGCGACAGCGTGCGCGGTATCGATCACTTGGGTGGCACGATCCTGCGGACGACCAACCGGGGCAATCCGTTCGAGTATCCGGTGCTCCAGGACGATGGGAGCTACATCAAGATCGACCGCTCGGACGAGTTGCTCAGCAACGCGCGCAACCTGGGCATCGAGGCGCTGATCACCATCGGCGGCGACGGGTCGCTGGCCATCGCGCAGAAGCTGGTGGAGAAGGGAATGCGCGTGGTCGGCGTGC
>CAYHCW010000395.1:0-3369 GCA_964355025.1 uncultured Gemmatimonas sp.
CGCCCGACGGCGTCTCGATTTCCTTTTCGATGAGCGTGCCGTCCAAGCGGGACGATCCGTTGGCGCGTGCCGTGCTTCCCGCCGCACCCAAGGGCGCCAAGTGGACGGAAGCCCCGAAGGTCGTGACGCGGCTCGACTATCGGCAAGACCGCATCGGCTTCAACGACGACGCGTGGACCCACCTGTTCGTCATCGACGCCGGCGGCGGCACGCCGCGGCAGGTGACCAACGGCGACTGGAACCACGGCAACCCCACGTGGCTCGACGCTGGCACGCTGCTCTTCACGAGCAACCGGGTGCCCAACGCCGAGCACGCGTGGCGCGAGTCGGAGATTTACGCCGCCGACCTCAAGTCGGGCGCCATTCGTGCCCTGACCACGCGCAAGGGGCCGGACGGCAATCCCGAGCCGTCGCCCGACGGCAAGCGCATTGCCTACACCGGCTTCGATTCCACCGACGCCACGTGGAAGGACGCGGCGCTGTACGTGATGGACGCCGATGGCAGGAACTCGCGCGCGCTGACGGCCGCGTTGGACCGCACACCGGGCGAGTTGCACTGGGCCGAGGACGGGAGCGTCATCTACTTCACGGCCGAGAGTGAGGGAAGCCGGCAGCTGTACTCGGTGACGATGAGTGGCGTGGTGAAACAGCTCACCACGGGGCAGCAGCTGCTGGGCGTCTCCGACATCCGCAATGGCACGGCCGTCGCGGTGCGTTCGACGCCGGCGCTGCCGGGTGACGTGGTGAAGTTTTCGGTGAAGGCGCCGGCGGCGCTCACGCAGCTGACCGCGGTGAACGCCGACATCCTCGACGGCAAGCAGATCGCGTCGCTCGAGGAGATCTGGTACAAGTCGAAGGACGGCACGCGCATCCAGGGGTGGATCATGAAGCCGCCGGGATTTGACGCGGCAAAGAAGTACCCGCTGATGCTCAGCATCCACGGCGGACCGCACGCGATGTACAACGTCGGGTTCAACTTTGCCTGGCAGGAGCATGCGGCGCAGGGGTACGTGACGCTGTACACCAATCCGCGCGGTTCCACGGGGTACGGCTCGGCGTTCGGCAACGCCATCAAGAACGCGTATCCCGGCAAGGACTTCGACGACCTGATGGCCGGCGTCGACACCGTGCTTGGCCGCGGCTATGTGGACAGCCGCCGGATGTTCGTGTACGGGTGCTCGGGCGGCGGCGTGCTGACGGCGTGGATCGTCGGGCACACTGACCGCTTTGCCGCCGCGTCGTCGAATTGCCCGGTCACCAACTGGATGAGCTTTGTGGGTGTCACCGACGGCCCGAGCTGGTACCGCAACTTCGAAAAACCCTTCTGGGAAGATCCCACCGAATACCTCAAGCGCTCGCCCATCATGTATGTGGGCAATGTGAAGACGCCCACGATGCTCATGACCGGCGTGCTCGACCTGCGGACGCCCATGCCGCAGACGGAGGAGTACTACGAAGCGCTGCGATTCCGCGGCGTCCCCACGGCGATGGTAAGGTTCAACAATGAATGGCACGGCACGTCGTCGACGCCCTCGAACTTCCTGCGCACGCAGGCGTACCTGCGCGCCTGGTTCGACCGGTACGGCAGCGCCGTGACCCCCTGATCCCGGAGCCTGACATGACGACCCGAATCGGCACATTGGCCGGCCTGGCGCTGGTCGCCGGGCTGGCATCGCCCGCCCTCGCCCAGACCGGCGAGGCCCTCATCAGGAAGGCCGGCGCCGCCACGACAATCGCGAATCCGACCTTTCCGGCTCAAAAGGACCTGGTGTACAAGGTGGCGTGGGATGTCACCGAGGGCCCGGCCAAGCCCGAAGACGCGACGGCCGGTTTTTCGCGCCCCGCCAACTTTCTCGTGATGGCCGACGAAAATGGCCTCGCGCGCACGAACGTGCACCTCGCCATCATCGTGCACGGCACCGCCACGCCGACGCTGTTGACCAACGAGGCGTACAAGGCGGCGACCGGCAAGGACAATGCCAACATCGCGCTGCTGCAGGCGTTGCACGATGCCGGCGTGCAGATCATCGTCTGCGGCCAGGCGCTGGTGAATCGCAAGGTGCCGCGCGACCAGCTCCTCCCGTTCGTGAAGGTGGCCAACTCGGCCACCATCGCGCGGGCCACGCTGCACGCACAGGGGTACGCCACGATGTCGCCGTAGCGTCGCGAGTGCCGCCGCGAGGGCGCTTCAGTCGCCCTCGCGAGGTGTCGAAACTGACAGGCAGAGAAAGCACCGCCAGCTCCCGGTTGGGCGTGCTTCCGTCATCCCGTCACCCGGCACCCCGTGTCCCACATTCCCATTCCCATGCGTCCCTCGCGACGGCCGTGGAGCGACCGCTGGTTGCTCGACGTCTTTCGGGAGCGCGGCAGGGAACTGACCGAGGACGCGGCGGGCGCCGCCACGGCGTGGGAGGCCCTCGAGCAGTCGGGCGTGACGTCGGCCGAGATCGTCAAGGTCGTGGCCGAGTTGTCCACGTTCGAGCCCGTCGACGTTTCTGGCGTCGGGGCCGAATGTATCAAGCTGCTCACGCAGGTCCTGTCGGACCGGTACGACGTGGTGGCGATCTCGCTCGACGGCCGCACGCTGGAGGTGGCCACCGGCAATCCGCTGCGCTCGAGCCTCGACCGCGACCTCGCGTTCGCCAGCGGCAAGGCCGTCACCCTGCGGTTCGCGCACCCGGCGGCCATTCGCGCGGCCCGCGAGCGCATCTTCAGTGGGGTCATGGCCGCCACCAAGGTCTCGCGTCTCGAGTGGCTGATGCCGCAGAACGCGGCGACCGCCGGAACGCCCGTGGTGCGCGGCGCGGCGTCCGACGCGCTGGAGCGCCTCATCGTCGATGCGATGGACCAGCGCGCCAGCGACATCCACCTGGAGCCGAAGGAAGGCGAACTGCTGGTGCGCTTTCGTGTGGACGGCATCCTGCACGACGTCACGCGCATCGCGGCGGACCTCGCGCCGCTGCTGCTCAGCCGGCTCAAGGTGGGCGCCGGCCTCGACATCGCCAACCGGCGCAAGCCGCAGGATGGCCGTGCCTCGCTGATTCTCGACGGTCGGCCCGTTGACCTGCGCATCTCGACCCTGCCGCTCGGGGAGCGCATCGAGAAGGCGGTGATTCGCATCCTCGATGCCAGCGCCACGTCGCTCGATTTCGACTCCCTGGGCTTCACCGACGCCGAGGCCGCGTCGCTGCAGAAGATCCTCGCCGGCAACGAGGGCATGGTGCTCGTCACCGGCCCCACCGGCAGCGGCAAGACCACCACGCTCTACTCGGCGCTGCTGCACCTCGCGTCGCCCAAGACGAACATCGTCACGGTGGAAGACCCGATCGAATATCGCCTGGCCGGCATCAACCAGGTGCAGGTGGAGGA
>CAYHCW010000396.1:0-3339 GCA_964355025.1 uncultured Gemmatimonas sp.
CGCGCGCTTCGCGAGTTTCGCCTTCGCCTTCGCGGCCGGCTTTCGTGCGCCTGCGGCCGCACCCTTTCGCGCAACCGACTTCTTCAGGACCTTCTTCTTCGCCGCCATGGTACCGCCTCTGTCGTCTATCGTCGTCCGTCCATCGACTATCGACCATCGACCATCGACTATTCAAACTCCTCATCCCGCCCTCGCAGCCGCCGTCCGCACCGCGGGCAGTGCAGCAGGTCCCCGGTCTCCTGCAGGGCGTACGTGTAGGTACGACCACACACACAGGCCTCCACGAGCGCTTCCGATCCGCAGACGATGCAATAGACGTCGTCCGCCTCATACGAGCGAAAGCGGCCGCACACGGTGCAGCGTTTGGCGCTCAGCGGCGCTGGCGTAGCCACTCGAGCGGATCGACCGCGCGCCCCTTGGGGCGCATCTCGAAATGTAAGTGGGCGTCGAGGTCCGGGTCGGTTCGTCCCACCGTTCCGACCACTTGCCCTTTCTGGACGCCCTGCCCCTTGCGCACGTCAAGCCGCGAGAGCGAGCCGTAGACGGAGAAATCGCCGTCGCCGTGGCTCACGATTACCGTCGGACCGTAGGTGCCGAAGGGTTCGGCGAGCACCACGCTCCCGGACGAGACGGCCTTGACCGGGGAGCCGGCCGCCGCGCCGATGCCGACGCCGTTCCAGCGCGTCGTCGCGTTGTTCTCGTTGATGACGCGCCCGAAGCGATAGAGGATGGCGCCCTCCACCGGCCAGTCGAGCCGCCCAAGGTCGCTCGTCCGCAACGTGCTCGCCGCCGCCGTGTTCGGACGCGCGGCCACCGTGCGGCGGCGCTCGGCCTCGAACGTGGCCAACAGGTCGGCCAGCCGCTTTTCGTCGCGCTGGATCTGCTGCAGGCGCTGGGCGGTCTGGCGGGCCGTCTGCTGGGCGCGCGCCAGCGACCGGCCGCGGGCGTCATCGAGTTCGCGCAGCCGGCGCTCCTCCGCCGACTTCTCCTCGCGGTTGATCTCCATCTCGCCGCGCAGGCGCACGAGCTGGGTGCGCGTCCCCATGATCTGGTCGTTGAGCAACTCCACGCGGCGCACGAGCGCGCGGTCGCGCTGGGTGACGAGATGCAGGTACTTGTAGCGGGCCACCAGGGCGCCGAACGATTGCGCCGACAGCAGGGCCTCGAGGGAGTAGAGCGCGCCACGCTTGTAGATCTCGCGCACCCGGCGCTGCAGCATGGAGCGCTTGATCACCAGCTCGTCCTGGGCGAGCACGAGGCCCGCGGTGGCGTTGTCGACCTCGCCGGCCAGCGCGCCAATCTGGCTGTCGAGTGAGCGCACCACCCGCGCCGTGGCGTCGGCCTGGCGCTCGATGTTGGTGCGCTCCTCGCCGAGATCGTGCACGGTGCCCTGCAACTGGCGCATGCGCTGCTCGAGGCGCAGGCGTTCGGCGCGGATCCGTTCGAGTTCCTCGCGATCGGCCTTGGCGCGGTCGGCCGCGCTTTGCTGCGCGGGCGGCGGCGCCTGGGCGGCGACAGTCGACAGTGGACAGACGGCAGAGGCCAGCAGTGCTGCAGCGAGGCCAATCCGCCGCAGTGCCTTGGCTGTCGACTGTCGACTGTCGCCTGTCGTCCGCCGTCTCATACGCGCTTCAGGTGCCGTCCGACGCTCAGCGCCGACCCGGCGAGCCCGATGAATGCCCCGGCGAGCACGCCCATCGTCCCCATCCACTGGTCGAAGAACGCGGCTTGTACGACGAACCGGTTGATGATCACCAGCGCCACCCACGCGAGCACGAGGGCGAACAAGCCCCCCAGCGTTCCCTTGAGGAAGCCCTCGATGAGGAACGGGGCGCGAATGAAGCCGTCGGTCGCGCCGACCAGTCGCATGATGGCGATCTCGCGCGCGCGGGCCAGCACCGCCATGCGGATGGTGGAGCCGATGATGATCACGGCGACGACGGCGAACGTGAGCCCGAGGCTGGCCGCCGCCAGCGTGGCGATGTTGCGCAGGCGGTGCAGCTTCTCCACCCACTCCTCGCCAAAGCGAATGTCGTCCACGAAGTCGTAGACCTCGATGCGCTTGGCGATGGCCCGCACCGTGGCGGGATCGCGGAACCCCGGCTTCAGCCGCAGCTCGATGGACGCGGGCAGGATCCCTTCCTCAAAGACGTCGCTGAACTCGCCGAGCTCGCGCCGGGCGCGGTCGAGCGCCTGCGCCTGCGTGACGAGCCGCACCGAGGCCGCCTCGGGGAAGGCGCCGATGTCCCCCAGGGCCGCACTCGTGGCCTCCGCCCCCGTGCCGTCGGCGACGAAGGCGCGAATCTCCACGCGGTCTTCCACGTCGCGCAGCGCATTGCGGATATTCAGCGCCACCAGTCCAAACAGCCCGAAGGCAAAGAGCGAAAAGGCGATGGTCGTGACCGACAGCGCGCTGAGCATCGGCGCGCGGCGAAAGGCGAGCAGGGCCTCACGAATGGCGAGTCTCACTCGTCGACTCCCCCGGACGACGGTGCGGCCGGCGGGCGCAGGCCGCCGTCGGACGCCGAGTCGAAGACGATCTGCCCGCGCGTCACCTCGATGGTGCGGCACTCGGACCGTCGCACGAGGTCGAGGTCGTGCGTGGCCATCAGCACGGCGGTTCCGCTGGCGTTGATGTCGCGGAACAGGTGGAAGATGCCGCGCGTGGCGCGCTCGTCGAGGTTGCCGGTGGGTTCGTCGGCCACCAGCACCACCGGATCGTTGGCCAGCGCGCGGGCGATGGCGACCCGCTGCTGCTCGCCGCCCGAGAGTTCGCGCGGCAGCGCCGTGGCCTTGGCGCCGAGTCCCACCTGCGCGAGCAGGCGCGACACCTTGCCGGGAATCTGCGCGGCATCGATGCCGGTCACCTCGAGGGCAAAGGCGACGTTGGCTTCCACCGAACGATCCTCGAGCAGCCGGAAGTCCTGGAAGACGATGCCGAGCCGCCGGCGCAGCTTGGGCACGTCGGCCGGCCGGTACGTGGCCGAGCTGGTGCCGTAGACCTTCACTTCACCCTTGGTCGGCAGCTCCTCGAAGAAGCAGAGCTTGAGGATCGTGCTCTTGCCGGCGCCGCTCGGGCCGGTGATGAACACGAACTCTCCCTTGTTGACCTGGAACGACACGTCCTGCAGGGCAACGCCGGAGCGCGTGAACGACTTGTGAACGTGCGAGAATCGGATCATCAGGAGTTAACGAAGGGCCTGCTCGAGGTCGGCAATGATGTCATCGACGTCCTCGAGTCCCACACTGAGGCGAATGAAGCCGTCGGGAATGCCGATGCGCGCGCGCTCATCGGGCGTCAATCGGGCGTGCGACGAGAAGCGCGGCTCGCTGACGAGC
>CAYHCW010000397.1:0-3329 GCA_964355025.1 uncultured Gemmatimonas sp.
CAGACCCTGTTTTCGCCGAAACTCGGCATCGCCATGCGCGTGGCCAATCAGTTCGAATCGGCCACGCGCTACACGTTGAAGGAGCAGATGGCCGAGGCCGAGTTTCAGGTGCGCAGCGCGTATGTGGGCGCGCTGCTCGCCCATGAACTCGAGGCGAGTGCGCGCGAGGCGGTCGCCCAGGCCCAGCGCTTCCTCGAATCCGAGCGGCTCCGCCACGCTGCCGGTGCGGGCTCCGAACTCGACGTACTGCGCGCCGAGGTGTCGATCGAGAACCTCCGCCCGCAGTTGGTGGATGCGCAGAATGCCGCCGCCATCTCGATGCTCAACCTGAAGCGGCT
Organism: uncultured Gemmatimonas sp.; assembly: GCA_964355025.1. Taxonomy (GTDB): domain Bacteria; phylum Gemmatimonadota; class Gemmatimonadetes; order Gemmatimonadales; family Gemmatimonadaceae; genus PNKL01. The sequence goes on from CAYHCW010000397.1 coordinate 339, forward strand.
CATCAACGTGCCGCTCACCACCCCGCTCGCGCTGACGACACCGCTCGACGCACCATCGGCGGCGGCGGCCATCGTGAGCATCGACCCATCGTCCGTGGTCGCCGAGCGCTCGGCCGTCCACGCCGAGGAGCAGCAGGTGAAGATCGCCGGCGAACTCGTCAAGGGCGCCTTCAGCGCCTATCTGCCGTCCGTTGACTTCCGGATGAGCCTGGGTCGTTTGATGTACCCGGAGCAGGTGTTCGCGCTGAATGGCCTCGACTGGCGCACCGACTGGAATGCCGCCATCACCCTCAAGCTCCCGCTCTTCAACGGCTTCAAGCGCGGCGCCGATTTGTCGCAGGCGCGCATTGGCCTGCAGCAGGAACAGTTCAGGCTGGCGCAGCTGCGCGAGGCGGTGCAGCTCCAGTACCAGCAGGCGTTCGGCGAGCGCGAACGCGCCGCCGCGTCGATGACCGCCCGCCAGCGCACGGTGGACCAGGCCCAGCGCGTCTACGACCTCACCGTGCTCCGGTATGATCAGGGTATGGCGTCGCAGCTCGAGGTCACCGACGCCCGGCTCTCGCTGCTGCAGGCGCGGGCCAACCGCGCGCAGGCCATTGCCCAGTATTTCATCGCCGACGCCAGCGTGCAGCGCGCGCGCGGCGTCAGTTCCCCTGCACTCTCCCAGGCCCGCTGATCATGATCTCGCATCCGACATTCACGCACCGTTCCGTGCGGGGCACCTGCTCCATCATCATCACGGCCCTCGCTGCCGCGTGCAGTGGATCCACGGCCGATGACGCCGCTCCCGCGCAAGCCGTGCTGCTCAGCGCCGCGGATGTCATCGCCGCGAGGACCGCCGACGTTGGATCGACGGTCCTCGTGAGCGGAGCACTCGACCCCGCGGATGTGGTGCGGGTGCGCGCGCAGGTGGCGGGTACCATTCGTGACCTGCGCGTGGACCGCGGCTCGCGCGTGAATCGCGGCCAGGAACTGGCGCGCGTCGAGGCGCAGGGCGTCACCAGCCAGGCAGAGGGCGCCAAGGCCAACGTCGCCAGCGCCGACGCCGCGCTCGCCGTGGCCAGTCAACGACTCGATGCCGGCAAGCGTCTTTTTGCCGCCGGGGCCACGTCGCAAATAGACCTCAAGTCCGCCGAGGCCGGTTACAATGCCGCCCTCGCCCAGCTGGCCGCCGCGCGGGCGATGAACGCGAGCGCGAGCGAGGCGGCCGCGCGCACGACCATCCGGTCGCCCCTCGATGGCTGGGTCAGCGAGCGTGTCGTGGAATCCGGGGAATCGGTGAAGTCCGACGATCCGGTGTTGACGGTCGTCGACCCACGCATGCTCGAACTCAAGGGACAGGTGGGCGCCATCGACGCCGCGCGCGTGCACGCCGGCCAGGCCGTGACCTTTACCCTCGATGCCATGCCCACGCAGACGTTCCGTGGCACGGTGGCGCGAGTCGACCCCGTGGCCAGTGCCGCCACGCGGCAGGTGGGCGTGTTTGTGCAGTTGCCCAACGCGTCCGGCAAGATCGTGGCCGGCCAGTTCGCGCACGGACGCATCCATACGGGTGCAGCCGCCCGGGCGGTGGTCGTGCCGGTGAACGCGGTGCGCACGAGTGACGCGAGTGCCTACGTGCTGGTGGTGGAAGGCGACGTGGTGCACCGCCGCCCCGTGGTGACCGGCGCGCGCGACGAAGAGGCCGGCGTCATTACGATCACGAGCGGCGTGAAGGCCGGCGAGCGCGTGATCGTGACGGCGGGGGTCGAGATGGTGGACGGCACCAAGGTGTCGACGGCGAAGGAGAAGTAACATGCCTTCCTCCTCTGGCGGAGGCCTCAGCAGCCTCGCCATACGGCGGCCTGTTTTCACCTCGATGGTGATGACGGCGCTGATCGTCCTCGGCTTCTTCAGCTATCGCCGCCTCCCCATCGACCAGTTCCCGGCGATCGACATGCCGATCGTCACGGTGCAGACCACGTATCCCGGGGCCAGTGCCACCACGGTCGAGCGCGAAGTGACCAAGCGGCTCGAACAGGCGTTCAACCCCGTCGAGCAGGTCAAGAAGATCACCTCGGTTTCGCTCGAAGGGGTGTCGCAGGTCATCGTCGAGTTTCAGCTCACGCGTCCCGTCGACCTTGGGGCTCAGGACCTGCGTTCCAAGCTCGAGGGCATCCGCCGCAACCTGCCTGCGGGCATCGATCCGCCCGTGGTGCAGAAGATGGACTTCGGCGCCATGCCCGTCATTTCCCTGGCGCTGTCCAGCCCGCAGGTGCCGCTCGCGCGGCTCACGGCACTCGCCGATGAGACGATCAGGCGCCGGCTCGAGTCGGTGTCGGGCGTGGGCGAAGTGCGCCTGTCCGGCGGACTCAAGCGCGAGGTGCGCGTCTACCTGCAGCCCGCCCGCATGGAGGCACTCGGCGTCACGGCACCGCAGGTGACGGCCGCGCTCCAGCGGCAAAACCTCGAAGTGCCCGCCGGCCGGGTGACGCTGGGCGCACGCGAGCAGCTTGTGCGCGTCAGCGGCCGCATTGTCAGCCCCGCGCAGTTCAACCAGGTCATCATCGCCACCCGCAACGGGCTCACCATCAGGCTCTCCGACGTGGCGCGCGTGGAAGACGCCACCGAAGAAGAGCGTTCGCTGGCCCTCGTCGACGACCGGCGCAGCATCGGCATCGATCTCCTCAAGGTCTCCGGCGCCAACACGGTGGCCGTCGCCGACGGCGTCCTGAAGGAGATCGAGAAGTTGCGCACGAGCCTGCCGGCCGGCACCCGGCTGCAGGTGGTGCGCGACAACTCGGTGATGATTCGCAACTCGGTGTCCGACGTCATCGACGAACTGCTGCTGGGCGCGCTGCTCACCGTGATCATCGTGATGCTCTTTCTGAACGACTGGAAGGCCACGGCCATCACCTCGCTGTCGCTGCCGGTCTCCGTGATCTCGTCGTTCATCATCATGCGCTCGATGGGATTCACGCTGAACGTGCTGACGCTGATGGCCCTGTCGCT
>CAYHCW010000398.1:0-3317 GCA_964355025.1 uncultured Gemmatimonas sp.
ACCACCTCGATACCCCGCCAACCGGACACCCGCAGCAGGTCCTGGTCGCCCGACACAATGACCTCGGAGTGCGCCGCGAGGGCGGCGGCCAGAAACATGTCATCGTCGGGATCATCGCTCACCGGATCGGCCATTCGTGGTGCGTCGATGATGATTGCGTTCATGGCGATGAGTGTCAGCACGGGCTCGAACGCCGACTTGGCCTCGGTATTCCGTCGTCCGAGTTCGTGCCCGACGCGTCGGTACTCCTCCAGGATGGAAGGCGAGAGCACCAGCTCGAACTTGCCCTCAGACCACGCAGAAAGAACGCGACCGGGCACGCCCTCGAAGAAGATGCCCGAGATGATGACATTCGTGTCGAGTACGACCCTCACACGCCCCTCACCTCGCGCGACGGACCTTGGAGATCGCGCTAGCGATGTCGGTCTGCCGCAGGCCGCCGCGCTTGGCGGCCTGCCGTGCCTTGGCCACCAGTGGCGCAAATTCCCGAAGGGCTGGCGGATAGAGCACCTTGAAGATCACGACATCGCGATCGGCCACGACGACAAATTGGGCACCGGCCTTCAGGCCGAGGCGCTCACGGATCTCTTCGGGAATGACGACCTGGCCCTTGGAGGACAAGGTGGTCGTGGCGGCGGCGTTCATGGAGAGTCCTCGGTTAATCTTACCAGTAAGATCACCGAATACCCGCTCGTCCGTCAAGTGCGTCGTATCATGGGTGGCTTGAGACTCCATGTTGCCAACGTAGCGGTGAGTCTGTGACCGCCCATCACCATTCCATCGCGGCTGGCATCGAAACTGCTTTGCCACAGAAGAACACAGATGAACACCGACAAGGGCAAAAAGCAGAAGGGCACCCCCAACTTGAGGTGCCCTCTGTCGTACTCTGTAGTACTCTGTCGTTTTCTGTCGTACTCTACCGAATCGTATACTCCTTAGGTGGCACCGCCCCCAAAAGCCAGGTAACAAAATAATCCCACCTCCGCCGCATCATATAACTCGATGCCGCCCCATACCCATGCGCCGCATTCGGAATCAGCAGCAAGTCAAAGTCCTTGCCCGCCTTGATGAGCGCGTCCACCACCAGCATGGTGTTGTCCACCGGCACGTTGTCGTCGGCGGTGCCGTGGGCGAGCAGCAGCTTGCCCTTGAGGTTCTTGGCCTGCAGCTGGTTGGCCTCGGCGGCGTAGTTGTCTGATCCACCCGCACCCCGAACCAACAACCCCTGATAACGCTCCCCCCAATCATCTTCGTAGTTCCGCTGGTCGTGGTTGCCGCTTTCGCTGATGCCGACCTTGAAGAAGTCCGGGTACCGGAACATCGCGTCGGCCGTGATGAAGCCGCCGCCGCTGTGGCCCCACATGGCGGCCTTGTCGATGTCGATCCACGCATACTGCTTGGCCAGGTTCTGCATGCCGGCCACCTGGTCTTCGAGCGTGTTGCCGCGCCCCATGGAGCCGTAGTAGTAGTCGTGGAAGCTCTTGCTGCGCCCCGGGCCGCTGCCGCGCCCGTCGATGCTCACCACCACAAAGCCCAGCTCGGCGAGCGCCTGCTTGTCGCCGCGCGCCGCAGCGAAGCTGCGGCTTCCAACGGACCCTGATTGCGGCCCCGGGTAGGCGTTGTTGATGATCGGGTACTTCTTGCTGGCGTCAAAGTTGGTGGGGCGGAACAGCTGCCCGTAGATGTCCGTCTTGCCGTCGGCCGCCTTGACGCTGAACAGCATGGGCGGCTTCCACCCCGTGGCCACCAGCTTGCTGATGTCGGCCTGCTCGAGGCTGAGCACAATCTTTCCCTTGGCGTCGCGCAGCACGCTCATGGGCGGCGTGTCGGCGGTGCTCCAGGTGTCCACCAGCCACTTGCCGTCGGGGGAGAGCCGCACCGTGTGCTGGCCGGCGTCGGGGGTCAGCGACACCTGCGGCGTCTTGCCGTCGAGCGACGCGCGATACGCGTGCTCGAGGTAGGGATCCTGCCCCGGCTCGCGCCCCTGCGCCAGATAGGTGACCGTACGCGCGACTTCGTCGATCTTGATGATTTCGGACACCGGCCCTTCGCCCTTGGTGATCTGGTTCTTCACCTTGCCGGTGGCCAGGTCGTACAGGTACAGCTGGCTCCAATCGTCGCGCTGCGAGTTCCAGATGAGCTCGTTGGTCTTCCAGAGCACGCGGTAGCCCGTGATGGACTCGAAGTGCGTGGGCACTGTTTCGGTGAAGACGTCGCGCACGTCGCCGGTGGCGGTGTTGGCCACGCGCACCGTGGTGACCTTGTGGTCGCGCGAGGTGCTGACGAGGGCCAGCTGCGCGCCGTCGTCGCTCCACTGGTAGTCGTCCATGGAGATGTCGTCGCCCAGCATGGCGCGGTGGAAGTCGGGCGCCATCTTGAGGCGCGTCACCGACTTGGCGTCCACATCAATGACCACTCGGCTCACCATGCTCACGAACTCGTCGCCCGGCAGCGGCATCTTCCACTGCGAGAGGGTGGGGTGGCCCACCTGGTAGCGCACCATATAGAAGTCGCCGAGCTTGCGGTCGTCCTGCTGCTGGGTGGCGATCTTCTTGCTGTCGGGCGACCACTTGAGGACGGCGCGGTCGCTGTGCACCCAGCCCGCGTTGTCGGTGGCGTAGCCGAAGTCCTTGATGCCGTCGGTGGTGAGCTGCGTTTCGGCGCCCGGGCCGGTGCCGGCGACGTCGCGAACCCAGAGGTTGAAAGCTCTAATGAAGGCGGCGCGCTTTCCGTCCGGAGACAATACCTCGGGGGTGCGTCCCCCGCGCCGGCCGGCCATCATGGCCGCCATGCCCGTCATGGTCGCATCGCCGGTGGCTCTGCAAACAGGTGTTTTCAACTCACAGGCGTAGCGCTTGCCCGCCGAGTTGAAGGTGATGGAGTCGCGTTTGGGGGAGAGGTCGAGGGTGGTGAAGGGCAGGGAGTCGCCGCGGAACTTGCTGCTGGCGGCGGCGTTGAGGGCGGCGGCCAGCTTGGCGTGGTCGAAGAGCGGGGCGCTGGTTTTTTTGGCGCCGTCGACGAGGAGGAAGCTGGAGCCGGCCGGGCGGGTGGAGCGGTACCAGAACTTGCCGTCGGGGGTCCAGGTGGGAGTTACCTGGCCGCCGATGACCAGCGCGTTGACGTTTTGGCCGAGCATCTTGACGGCTCGGTCGTAGTCGGATGCCGTCAGTTGCTGGTGCTGGGCTTGGGTTGCTAGGGGGAGGGCGAGGGCTAGGAAGATATTACGAGTGCGCATTCGGGCCCTGTGATGAGGGAAGGTCTGGAAATTGGGGTGATGTGTGAGGCGGCGGCAATAGCGGGTTGCCCGCGCGAACCGG
>CAYHCW010000399.1:0-3310 GCA_964355025.1 uncultured Gemmatimonas sp.
GTCGCCCATGCCACCGGGCCGGCGCTGCACCACGATGACGTCCTTCACCGATGGAGCGCCCTCGAGGGCCTTGTCGACGTTGCGCTTGAGTGGCACCACCTGACCGCGACGGTAGCCACCGTCCGCGGTGATGAGCACCTTGGCCTGGGCGTCGTTCATTCGGTCGCGCAGCGACTCCGGCGAAAAGCCGCCGAACACCACGGCATGGATGGCGCCGATGCGCGCGCACGCGAGCATCGCAATGGCCGCCTCGGGCACCAGCGAGAGGTAGATCCCCACGCGGTCACCGCGCGTGACGCCCAGCGACTTCAGCACGTTCGCGAACTTCTGCACGTCGCGGTACAGGTCCCAATAGGTGAGAACGCGGGAGTCCCCCGGCTCTCCCTCCCAGATGAGTGCGGCCTTGTTGCGTCGCGCGCCGCGCACATGACGGTCCACACAGTTGACCGAGACGTTGAGCCGGCCGCCGTGGAACCACGTGGCGTGCGGCGGCGTCCACTGCAACGTGTCGGTGAACGGCACCATCCACTCGAGCTCGCGTGCGTGCCGGGCCCAGAACGCCTCGTAGTCGCGCTCGGCCTCGGCGTGCAGCGAGCCGTCATTGACCACCGCCGAGTGCCGGAAATGGTCCGGAGGCGGAAAGGAGCGATTCTCGGTGAGGAGGGAGTCGATGTCGGGCATGGGGGGAGAGGGAGACAGAGTACGACGGAGTACGACAGAGTACTACAGAGCACGGGCGCGCGACCCACAACGATACGCCGGGCGCGGGCGGCGCGCGATGCCGAAGCGCCCTCCCTGTCGAACCGGGAACTCGCGACCGTCGCCCTTCCGGACACCTCCCTGTGGCGGGCCATCGTCACTTCCGCCACGCAACGCGCGCGTTGTGACGGTTCGAATTCCGGCTGTGACTGTGACCAGAAATGACGGTGTTCCGCGCCTTGCCTTCGAAGGCGCGCGAAGCGAGGCGCGAGACACCCATCACGATGTGACGATCGCGTAAGTCATAACACGACATACAGTTATCACGTCGTTAGATCTGGCACGATTCTCGCAATACATTCGGGCAACAACTGAAACGCTGCACCACCCGACAAGAGCACACCTGCCGCGAGGCGGGGCCGCAAAGTCAGGAATCTCGAAAGAACGAGATCGTCCGACTGCCGAAAGTGAGCGAGGGGTCTGAGTGGACCGAGCACGGCAGAAAGGACGCACCTGCGGAGTGCAATCTTCGGACGCGGCGTAAGGACGCCCCATGATTCCGCTCACCAATCCAGACCGCGTCGTCCTGCGGGCCCCCGAACGCCTGGTCTCGGAGCACCGGCTCGACTTCCGCCGGGATGCGCTCGAGCGCCTCTCCAAGGCGACTGCCGACGGGGCGCAACGGATCACCATCGACCTGCGCGACACGCGCGAGGTGGACGCCAGCGGGCTCGGCGTGCTCGTGCTGGTGCAGAAGCGGGCGCGCGAGGGCTTCCTGTCCACGTATCTCTCGCACACACCGCCCAGCGTACGCCAGTTGCTGTGGCTCACCCAGCTCGAGGCGCTCTTCGAGTTCGAGGACTAGCCCACGCGCAGCGACACTCGACCGGGTCCGGCACCAACGTGCCGGGCCCGGTCTTCGTTAGTTCCTATGCCTGTTCCTCCGCACTCCACCGTGCCTGTTCCCCTGCACCCGCCATGACACTCTCCATTCGCCATTCGACAATCGCCGCGGCCCTGCTCCTCGTCGCCTGCGCCCCACGCCCCGTCGTGGCGCCCTCGGCCTTGTACGCCAAGCGCGCCGAGTCGGCGCGCGGCATGGTCACCGCGTCGCAGCCGCAAGCGGCGGCCGCCGGCGCTGCCATCCTTCAGCTTGGCGGCAATGCCATCGACGCGGCGGTCGCCACGGCCTTCGCGCTCGCGGTGGTTGACCCGTCGCAGACTGGGCTCGGTGCCGGCGGTGGCTTGATCGTCTGGCGGCACGCCGAACGTCGGGCCGACGCCCTCGACTTCTACGCGCGTAGCGGTGCCGACGCCGATTGGGCGCGTGCCGACACCGCGTCGGCACGCCGTCCGATCAATGGAAGGGCGGCGGGAATCCCCGGCGCGGTGGCCGGACTGCTCGAGGCGCACGGCAAGTGGGGCAAGCTCACGCGCGCACAGGTGATGGCCCCGGCCATATCGCTGGCGCGCGACGGGTTTACGGTGTCGCCGCTGCTTGCGCGCACCACCGAGGGTTCACGCGCCAAGCTGGCCGCCGACAGCGTGGCGGCGGCGCTCTTCCTGCCCGGCGGCCAGTCACTGCGCCCGGGTGAACGCCTGGTGCAAACGGAACTGGCGCAGACGCTCGAGCTCATCGCACGCGATGGACGGAGCGCCTTCTACGAAGGACCGCTCGCCGTACGGGCCGTCGACAAGATGCGCGCGCTCGGCAGCCCCGCGACGCTGGCCGACTTCAGGGACTATCCGGTTGCGGCCAAGCGCCCGCTCTGCACGCCGTGGATGGGGTACACGCTGTTGTCGGCGGCGCCGCCGCTCGGCGGGGCGACGCCGCTCGAGGCGCTGAACCTGCTCGCGGCGTCGTCGGCGGCCGCGCTTGGGTCGCCCACCACGCAGGGAGCGGCGGCGGTGCAACTGGTGGCCGCCCTGCGCGTGGCCGGTGCCGATGCGGGACGCTATCGCGGCGACCCAACGGCCTTCGGTGTACCGGCCCGTGGGCTGACCAGCCTGGCGTTCGCCGCCGAGCGCGTGGCACTCGTCAGCGCGACGGAAGGCGGCAGTGAAATCGAGGCTGGCGACCCGTGGAAACACGACGCGGCGCCCTCGACCGGCGCCTGCGTAAGCCTCGACGGCTGGGGCGCCAGCGCCCTCGGCGCCGATCGTGCCACGCCGGCGCGCGCCGCGCGTCCGGGCGGCGATGACGAGGCGGCAGCGTCCAACACGTCACACTTCAGCGTCGTCGACGGAGAGCGCAACGCCGTGGCGATGACGTTCACCGTCGGTGTGCTCTTCGGCTCGGGTGTGTACGTCAACGGGTACTTCCTGAACTCGGGCGCGGCGAACTTCGACAATGCCACGCGCGGGCCGAACCGATACGGCAGCTCGACGATTTCGCCGACGATCATTCTCAAGGGGAATGACGTGCGCATGGTGGTTGGGGCGGCGGGCTCGCAGTACATCCCGACCTCCACCACCCAGGTGGCATTCCGCCATCTCGCGCTCGGCGAGGATCCCTGGCTCGCCATCGCCTCGCCGCGGCTGCAGCCGGCGCAGGGACGCACGGTGGAAGTGGAGGCCGGCTTCGCCCCCGAGGTCTACGCCGCGCTGCGGG
>CAYHCW010000400.1:0-3307 GCA_964355025.1 uncultured Gemmatimonas sp.
TTCGTTAGTGAAGGCGGGGATAGACATAGAGGAGGAGGAGGACGTAGACAGCGACAAATCCGGTGAAGGGTGGCACGATCGCGCGAAATCCATCGCTGGCCTTTCGGCTGTTCAGCAGTCGGGCGGGGATGGCGAACGTCGCGATGAGCAGCGATGTCAGGATGAGCTTCTGCACGGGTCAGCGAGGAGGAGCGAGGGTGAGTTGCACCACGGCGCGGGTCTCACGGTTCGTCGCGCTGCCACCACTGTATTGCTGGAATCGTGCCACGCCGATATTGAGCTGTTTGCCGCGGGACAGGTCCACCGAAAAACTCGCATCTGCATTGCGGACAACACGTTGCGTGATGCCGTCGAGATCCGATGCTGACTGCAGGGTGCCTCCAATTGAGACACCCGGGACGAGCGGTGTCTCGACGTGGACGCGGGTGCGGAGCCGGTCGCGGAGCTGCCCGTCGAGGCGGTCCACCTCGGGACCGCGTGCCACGGTCACTGCGACGCGCAGGGCCGACGCATGCGGCGCATAGCCGGCGCCGAGTTCCAGGCTGGGCTGGCTGCCCAACGCGGCTCCGCCGACGATCTGCACGCGCCCCGCGGCGGCGAACACGGTGCTCGAAGGGGAGAGCCGTGCACGGACGCTCGCGCTCACGCGCGCGACCTCGAGGGCAGCGGCGTCACCGGTGCGTTCGCTGCTCACGCGCGACGTTCCCTCGAATGCCAGGCGCCGGCTCATGGAGTACCGCGCCCCGGCGTCCAGCCGGACGGCGGAGAGCTGCGGCAGCACGCTCGCGCTGGCGCCCACGCCGCCGGAGTGCTCGCCGTCGACTCGTGCGTCGAGCCGCAGGCGTCCCCCGCGTTCAAACCGGACCGCGGCGCCGGCGCGCAGGGCCTGCATCCGCACGAGCGCGACCACGGGAACGGGGGCGATGGTGTCACCGGTGAGTTCGGTGGCGCGAGCCTGCCCTTCGTCCACGGCGGCCGTCAGCGACGGGTGAATGAGTCCCCGTCCTTGCCAGCGCGCCGCGGCGCGCAGGCGCAGGCGCGGCGCCGAAGTGCCGCCCAGCGTGAGCAATGGGGTGAACTCCATCGATACGGCGTCGGGGCGGCGACTGGTGCGTACGGTGGCCACCGGTGCCACGCGGACCTCCGTGGTGGCGCTCGCGGTGGCCGGCCGGGCGTGCTCGGCGCGCATCGACCCTGACGTCGCGATCGTCGCGGCGCATCCGCCCAACAGCGGCGCCACCGTGCACAGCACGGCGATGGCGCGCGTGCGTGTCACTCGACCACCAGCACGTCGCCGGCGCGCAGCATGAGCCCGCGGGTGCGGTCGTCACCGCGCAGCAACTCCGCGTAACGCACGCGAATGCGCACGGCGTGGTTGTCGCCGCGCAGCACGAGGATGCGGTCCTTGCGCGCAAACTCGGTGAGCCCCGACGCGAGCGCGAGCGTCTCGAGCACCGACACCGGACGGGCGATCGGATAGGTGCCAGGGCGCTGCACCTCACCAAGCACGGTGACGGTGCTGGCCACCGACTCCTCGATCACCACGCTCACGCGGGGCGCCACGAAGATGCCGTCGAGGCGTTTGGCGATCTCCCCTTCCACCGCCGACGGAGCGAGGCCGGCCACGGGCAGGCTGTCCATGAAGAAGATCGCCACGGTGCCGTCGGGGCGGACCCTTTGGCGCGAGGTCATCTGCTCGGCGTTCCATACCCGGATGGCCACGAGGTCACCGGCGGCAACCACGGTTGGTGCCGGCGCCACGGGCGTCTGGGTGAAATCGCGAAGGTTCACCACGCCCTTCATGGAGGAGCAGGCGGCACTGGAGAGCGCCACCACAAGGGCGGCGACGGCGTTACGAAGCAAGTGCGACACGGGAGGATCCACGGCTGAAGACCTGTCGTGCAAACCTGACATCAGGCATGCCCACCGCACCGGCGGCGATCAACGACAGCAAGTAGGCGACGGTGGCGACCGCGCCGGTGACGACCATGCCCGCGTCCGGCACGGCACGCACGGCAAGCGTGGCGGCACAGACGCCGGTGGCAATGCCAATGGTCGCGCGAGCGAGGGGAGCGGTCCACGCCGCACGCCAGGCGAAGCGCGCGAGGACGATCGTCACGACGACTTCGGTGATGAGCGCGGCAAGCGCGGCACGCGTGGCGGCCTCGCCGGGCGCGCCGGGACGGACGAGCAGGGCGTTGAGCGCGACGCTCAGAACGAGGCCGGCCACCGACACTGCCGCGACCTTGCGGTCGGCGCCCCGCTGGATGAGCGAGACGGCGCACACCGTCGATCCATACGCCAGCGCAATGGTCGGCGCGAGCAGGCGCAGTGATGGCGCGGCGGGCAGGAACTCCGGACCAAAGAACAACGACACGAGCGACGGCGACAACGCCGCGAGCACGAGCGCGGCCGGCGTGGCCACGAGCAGGGCCACCCGCAGGGCGCCCACCACCAGTTCGTCCGTGTCGGCCGTGGTGGCCGCCCCTTCGCGCGAAGCGGCGGGAAGCAGCACCCACGTTACCAGCGGCATTCCCACAAGCGCGGCGGACGAGATGTTCGCGGCCGCGCCATACCAGCCGACTTCGGCGGCAGGCGCGCTGAATCCCAGCCACCAGATGCCGAATCGCCCGTACAGGTTGTGCGCGAGGAAGTTCACAAAGAGCGGCAGGCTTGCCGCCGCCGCGCCAAGCGCGAGGCGCAGGTTGGGACGCGAGAAACCGGCGGGATAGAGTGTTGCGCACCGGCGCGTCTGAATGAGAAATCGCACGGTCTCGACGATGAGGAAGACCGCCGCCACCAGCAGGGGCGAAGGAGCGAACCGGAGCACGCCGAGCGCAAGCGCCGCCCAGGTCGCTCGCGCCAGCACCGAGCTGGCCGCGTTCCATCGCACATCGCCCGTGGCGTGCGCCACCGCGGCGTGCGTGTTGTTGAGCGACAGCACGAGCTGCGCCGTCGCCAGCAGGCTGAAGAGCGCCAGGCGCTCCGCCGAGGCTCCCGTCAGCGCGAAGGCCGTGCCGATGAGCGCAATGAGCAGCCAGCCGCCCCGCGACCGCAGGGCGAGGACGTTGGCGAGTTGCGATGCAGCCGTCGACGGGTCGCGCGCCACGTCGCGGCGCAGTGCGGTATCGAGCCCAAGCGTGAGGACGATGAGCACCAGTTCGGCAATCGTCTCGACCAGGCGGTACTCGCCGAAGAGCGTGGGGCCGAGCGCACGCGGAAGCGCCACCCGCACGGCCATGGAGCAGGCGATGCCGGCGATCAGCGACGTGCCGAGCGTGAGCGCGGCGCGCGCGGCGCGCACGTG
>CAYHCW010000401.1:0-3306 GCA_964355025.1 uncultured Gemmatimonas sp.
AAGTTCCGCATCATCGACTTCACGCTGTCCAACTGCGTGAACTCCGGCATCCGGCGCATCGGCATCTGCACGCAGTACCGGGCGCAGAGCCTCATCCGGCACGTGCAGCGCGGCTGGTCGTTCCTCGATGGACGGTTCGACGAATTCGTCGAATTGCTGCCGGCCCAGCAACGCTCGGTGGCGGCCTGGTACCGGGGCACGGCCGACGCGGTGCGCCAGAACATCGGCTTTCTCGAGCGCCACGATCCCTCGTGCGTGCTCGTGCTCGCCGCCGACCACGTGTACAAGATGGACTATGCGCGCATGCTCACGGAACACGTGGCCCGCGGGGCCGAGGTGAGCATCGCCTGCGTGGAGGTGCCGCTGCGCGACGCGAGCCTGCTCGGCATCATGACCGTGGACGATTCGTACCGCGTCACCGAGTTTTCCGAGAAGCCCGCCGTGCCCACGCCAATGCCGGGTCGTGGCGACGCCGCGCTCGCCAGCATGGGCGTGTACGTGTTCAATACGGCGTTCCTCTGCGAGCAGCTGCGGCTCGACGAGCAGGACGAGGAGTCGAGCCACGATTTCGGCAAGGACATCATTCCGCGCCTGGTGCGGGGGGGAGCGCGGGTGTTCGCGCACCGCTTTGCCGACTCCTGCGTCAACATCGTCGATGGCCGGTCGTACTGGCGAGACGTTGGCACCATCGACGCGTTCTGGGCGGCGAACCTCGAGTTGACCGCGGTGACGCCCGACCTGAACCTGTACGACGACGACTGGCCGATCTGGACCAACCAGGACCAGCTGCCGCCGGCGAAGTTCGTGTTCGATGATGACGATGGCCGTCGCGGCTACGTGATCGACTCGGTGGTCGCGCCGGGGTGCATTGTCAGCGGCGCCGAAGTGCGCCGGTCCATCCTGTTCTCCTCCGTGCGGCTGCACAGCTACGCCCAGCTCGACCAGTGCGTGGTGCTGCCCAACGCCGACATCGGACGCCATGCACGACTCCGGCGCGCCGTCATTGACCGGCGATGCCGCATACCCGACGGCACCACGGTCGGCTTCGATGAGGCGGAGGACCGCCGCCGGTTTCACGTCACCGACTCGGGCATCACACTGATCACGCCCGAGATGCTCGGGCAGAGCGTACACAATGAGTGAGGCCGTCCTCGAAGGGCCGCTGCTTGCCGATGCGAGCTGGAGTGCCACGGACGCGCTGCTCGCGCGCCATGGTCGCGATCCGCACGCGCTGGTGCAGATCTTGCGCGAGGTGCAGGAGACGCACGGGTGGCTGCCGCGCGACCTGCTGGCGTCGATTGCCGGTGCGCTGGGGCTGACCCTGGCCGAGGTGGAGGGTGTCGCCGGCTTCTACCGGTTCCTCCATCTGAGGCCCGTGGGCGAGTATCGCGTGCTCTTCAGCAACAACATCACCGACCGCATGCTGGGGGCCCAGGCCCTGATGGACGACCTGTGCCAGCGCCTGCGCGTCAGGCCACGGGAGGTGCGCGCCGACGGCCGCGTGAGCGTGGCCCATTGCTCGTGCACCGGCCTCTGCGACCAGGGGCCGGCCCTGCTGATCAACCACCGGCACGTGGTCACCCGGCTCGATGCCGAGCGCGTGGCGCGGATCGCGGAGCTCATCGAGAGCCGCACGCCGGTGGGGGAGTGGCCGGCGCAGTGGTTCCGCGTCGTCGACAACATCCGGCGCGCCGATGTGCTGCTGGGCGCGCCGCCGCAGCGCGGCAAGGCCCTCGCCGCCGCCCTGACGTTCGGCGCCGAGGCCATTCTCGACGAGTTGAAGCGGTCGAACCTGCGCGGACGCGGCGGTGCCGGGTTCGGCACGGGCCGCAAGTGGGAGCTGTGCCGCCAGGCGACGGGCAGCGAGCACTACGTCATCTGCAACGCCGACGAGGGCGAGCCCGGCACGTTCAAGGACCGCGTGCTGCTCACCCGCCACGCCGACATGGTGTTCGAGGGCATGACGATCGCCGCGCTGGCCGTTGGCGCTCGGCAGGGACTCGTGTACCTCCGCGGCGAGTACCGCTACCTGCTGGAGCCGCTGCGCGCCGTGCTGCAGCGTCGGCGCGAGCAGCGCCTGCTGGGCACGGCCATTCAGGATCACGCCGGGTTCGATTTCGACATCGACATCCACGTGGGCGCGGGCGCCTACGTCTGCGGCGAAGAGTCCTCGCTCATCGAGTCGCTCGAGGGGAAGCGCGGCACGCCGCGCATTCGTCCGCCATTTCCGGTGGAGCACGGATACCTTGGGCAGCCGACGACGGTCAACAACGTCGAGACATTCTGCGCCGCGGCGCACATCGCGCTGCACGGGGGCGCCTGGTGGGCCGGCATCGGCACGGCGCGGTCGACCGGCACCAAGATCCACTCGATATCGGGCGATTGCGACCGGCCGGGCATCTACGAGTATCCCTTCGGCACGCGGATCAGCCGCATGCTCGAGGACTGCGGCGCGCACGACACGCAGGCGGTGCAGGTGGGCGGGCCGTCAGGTGTGTGCATCTCGGCCTTCGAGTTCGGTCGCCGCATCGCGTTCGAAGACGTCCCCACCGCCGGCGCCTTTATGATCTTCGACCGGTCGCGCGACATGTTCCGGATGGCGCGCAACTTCGCGCACTTCTTTGCGCACGAGAGCTGCGGCTTCTGCACGCCCTGCCGCGTGGGCACGGCGCTGGTGGTGAAGCGCCTCGACAAGCTGGCGAGCGGGCGCGGCTCGCGGCACGACATCGACGTGCTGTTCGAGCTCGACAAGCTGATGCACACCGCCACGCACTGCGGCCTCGGGGCCACGGCGTGCAACCCGCTGCGCGACACGATCACCAAGTTCCGGCCGGCCTACGAGCAGCGCCTGAAGTCCCTGCATTTCGAGCCGGGGTTCGACATCGGCGCGGAACTCTCCAAGGGGCGCGCGATGACCGGTCGCGACGATCCCGCGGCGTTCATGGAGGAAGTGGAATGAGCCCCGACACGGCCTCACGGGGCAGCGCGCCCGGCGCGGCGTTTTCGCTCGATGGCGAGGAGGTGACGTTCCTGTCCGGCGAGTCCATCCTGCAGGCCGCCCGCCGCGCCGGCTTCTACATCCCGCACCTCTGCTGGCATCCCGAGTTCGCGGCGCACGGCTCGTGCCGCATCTGCATCGTGAAGGTCAACGGTCGCGTGGGCGCCGCGTGCACCATCCGCGCCGAGGCCGGGCAGAAGGTGGAGAACAACACCGAGGAACTGAACGCCCACCGCCAGATGCTGCTGCAGATGCTGTTCGTGGAGGGCAACCACTTCTGCCCGTCGTGCGAGAAGAGCGGCAACTGC
>CAYHCW010000402.1:0-3278 GCA_964355025.1 uncultured Gemmatimonas sp.
TCGACCTCGACAAGACCGATTACCTCAAGCGCGACGCCCTGATGTGCGGCGTCCCCTACGGCGAGATCGACGTCGACCGCCTGCTGCATGCGCTGGTCGTCGTCGACGACCCCCGCGTGGGGCACGCCACCATCGGCGTCCTGGAAAAGGCGCTCAGCGCCCTCGAGTCGCTGCTGTTCGCGAAGTACCAGATGTACCGCAATGTCTACTGGCATCACGCCGTGCGCAGCCCGACGGCGATGTACAAGCGCATGGTGGACGACGCATTGCGCACCGGCGCGCTGCAGGCCTCCGAGTTGGTGGGGCACACCGACGAAGGCCTGCTGCACGCCATGCGCGAGCGCTCGCCCAGCGCGCTGCTCGAGGCCATTCTCTCGCGCCGCCTCTACAAGCGCGCGATGGAATGCCCGGCGGCCGAACTCGACGGCATCGACCTGGAGTGGATCGCCACGGACCGCGAGCGCTCGCGCCGCGCTGAGGACGCGCTGGCAGCGCACCTCGGGCTCAAGCCCGGCGAGGTGCTGCTCGACTATCCGCAAAAAGAGCAGATGCTCGGCCTCGACATCCCCGTGCTCACGCGCGACGGGCGCGTGGAACGGCTGACGAGCGAGGGAATGGCCGGCGCCATCAACCTGCCGGTGCTCGCCGACCAGCTGTATCGCTCGGCGCGCTGGCTGCGGGTGTTCACGGTGGAGCGAATGAGCATCCCCAAGGACGAGGTGCTGCGGTTGCTGGAGGGCTAGGTCAACTGCCACCACGAAGGGCGAAGAGCGCGAAGGGGCGCGAAGAGACACTTCGTGGGAACTGCGCGTCACGAGCAGTTTCCCCGTTCGTTGGTCGTGCTTCGCGGTTCTTCGCGCTCTTCGCCGTTCGTGGTGGCAGTTACGAAACCCGCGGCGTGAGCAGCAGCCACGACTGCGGCATCGTGCGATGCTCCTGCATCAGCGCCTCCATCGTCGCCGGCATCCGCGACCGCCACGGTTCGGCGACGCCGGGCGGCAGGTGCGCCAGCACGCGGTCCTCAGGGGCAACGCGCCGCACGTCATGCGTCGGCAGGAACCGCATCACCATCACCGGTTCCGTGGGTGTCTCGGCGGGTCCGTGGCACTCCACCAGGATGGTCGCGCGCACCAGCGCCGGCACTGCGGCGGGGTCGAGCAAGTCCACCTCACCGCCGTCGATGTCACACACCACGAGCACGCCGCTCCCTCCGCCGAGCGCGGCGGCAAGTGCCGGCGGGTCGGCAAAGCCGCCGGCACGCACGCGATCGCTCACGCCATTGGCCGCGATCGCGGCGGCCATCATCCCGTGCGCCTCCGCTTCGCCCTCGAACGCCAGCACCCGCACCCGCGGCATCAGGCGCGCGAGTCCGATGGCATAGTAGCCATAACGCGCACCGACATTCACGACCGTGTGGAACGGCCCGGACGCGAGTTCCCCCACCAGGCCGAACAGCTCATGCTCGTACGTGCCCAGCAGCTCGGGCGGGGCGGGGTGCCCCATCAGCTGCATCCCGGCAAAGGGGCCGCTGAGCACGGTGTCGCGCGCGAACGCGCGCACACGACCGTAGAGGAACTGCCGCCTGGGCCGAAGCACCCAGCGCACGAGATTGCGCACCGGCGCCGGCATCCCCTGAAACGCCAGCAGCCACGGCCCGCCGTGTTCAATGCGCCGCCGGCCGGTGATCATCTCCCATAGAAGCCTCACCACCCCGCACTCCTCCCACGGCCGAACCTCACGCGGTCTTCGATCGCCCGTGCGCCTCGGCGAGTTTTCGGGCGATGCCACGGTAGAACGCCGCGTCGCCCGGCTTCTCCTGCGCGTCGAGCGATAGCGCGCACGTCTCGAGCGCGAAGAGGATGTTGCCCAGGTACAGCTCGGACAGGCCGCCGACAGTCTCGAGCTGCTCGCTCATCGCGCGGCCAGCCTCAGCCGTGCTCGGGCGTGTCGAAGCCCACCACCTGCACGACGATCGCCGTGATGTTGTCGAGACCGCCGCGCCCATTGGCGTCGGCGATCAGCGCATCGACGATGCGCCCCGGCCCCGAGCGCGACAGCAGGATCTGCTGCAGGCGGCGGTCGTCCACCATGCCGGTGAGTCCGTCGGACGCCACGAGGAAGACGTCGCCCGGCTTCACGTCACCAGCGTAGAGGTCGGGTTCCACCGACTCGCCGGCACCTACGCAGCGCGTGATGACGTTGCTGTACGGGTGGTAGCGCGCCTGCTCGGGCGTCAGCAGGCCGGCGTCCACCTGCTCCTGCACGTACGAGTGATCCTTGGTGATCTGCACCAGCGCGCCGTCGCGCAGCACATAGATGCGTGAGTCGCCGATTTGTCCAATGAGGTAGCGGTCGTCCGAGAGCACCAGCACCGATGCCGTCGTGCCCATGCCCTGCTTGTCGTTCTCGGCGAGCATGCGGTCGTAGATGGCGCGGTTGGCATCGCGCAACGCCTGCGCCGTGCGGTTGGCCGCCTCCGGCGCGATGACGCTGTCGATCTGCAATAGCGCGCGAGAGACGATCTGCACCGCCATCTCGCTGGCGACTTCACCAGCCGCGTGGCCTCCCATGCCGTCGGCCACCACGAACACGCCCCGACGGGCGTCCGCCTCGGCGAAGAACGAATCTTCATTTCCCGACCGGACCATGCCGACGTCCGAGCGGGCAGCTACAGCAAGATGCACGAGTTATCGTCCCGTGGTGAGCAGCACCGCCAGCAACGACACGCCGGCGGCAGAGAGGGCAATCAGGAACGCGATCATTGCCGCGCACCCCTTCTTCTTCGCCTCGGCCGGCACGGCCGCAGGCTTCGGGGCGGCCGGCTTCCGCAGTTGATCCGCGTTGACGGCAGCGATGGCGCGCGTGCCGCCGCCTTCATCGGCTGCGGTGGCGAGAGGACGAAACGTCATCTTGATGCCGCCAAACCGGACGTCCGGCGCGCCTTCCACGCGCTGTTCGCCCTGCACCCGGCGGCCACCCACGTACGTGCCGTTGGTCGAGTCCTGATCGACGATGAACCAGCCGGCGTCCCGCTTCTGGATCTTGGCGTGCGAGTCGGAGACGCTCTCGTCGGCCAGCGCAATATCGTTGAAGGCCCCACGCCCCACGTTGGTGAGCGCCGCGTGAATCTCGAACCTGGTGCCCTTCAGCGGCCCTTCGTTGATGATCTCGAGCGTAGCGAGCGGCGTGCGTCCAGCCGGAGCAGGCTTGGCCGCTGCGGCGGGCGCGGGCGCGGGCGTGGGCGCGGGTGTGGGTGTGGGTGTGGGCGTGGGTGTGGG
>CAYHCW010000403.1:0-3275 GCA_964355025.1 uncultured Gemmatimonas sp.
TGACGAAGCCAGCACGCCGCATCGCATGGTCAAGCGTCCGCCGATGCGCACGCACTTCAGCAATGAGCCCAGGCGCCTCGCGTGGCGTAAGTAGATTGAACTCCTGCACGTTAGTCCCCATCGGAAGTTCGACGCCGCTACCGTCCGCGAGGGTCACGTCGACCGCACCTCCAGTTTGATGACCACCACCCTTTCTGGATGGTCTAGCGACCGAGAGCCGCGTAATGCGCTCGGCTTCCTCGCCGGCCACACTCGGATTGGCGGCGACTACCGCCGCAAGCTGTTTGTCCCACAGCTGTGTTTGGCGAGCGATGCTACGATATCCCCCGGTGTCAGGATAGTTGTCGTATGACTGGTGCATTCCCATCAGTCATCTGATCAACTACGCCAGGGGGCGACCGTGGGTGGTTTCGTGCCGCAGTTCAGTGAGGCGTTTCGGGCGAGAGCCGTGCAGCGGCTGGTGGGGCCGGCCGCAGTCAGTGCGAGCGCCTTGGCGCAGGAAGTTGGCGTGTCGCAGGTGACGCTCTCGCGGTGGCTTCGCGCGGCACGGCAACTGGTCCCGGACCCGAGACCCGCGAGCAAGGCCTGGACTGGCGCTGAGAAGCTCCGCGTCGTGGCCGAAGCCCGGGCCCTGCAGGGCAGTGAGTTGGGCGCGTTCCTGCGTCACGAAGGCTTGCACGACGCGCAGGTGGTGGCGTGGCGCGCGGCGGCAGAAGTGGCGTTGGCCGAGCCGACGAAGCCGACCCGCGGGCGCGGCACCCGCTCGGCCGAGGCGAAGCGGCTTGACGAGTTGGAACGCGAGCTACGGCGCAAGGATGCCGCCCTCGCCGAAACGGCGGCGCTTCTGGTGCTGAAAAAAAAGGTGCAGGCGATCTGGGGGGACGTGGACGATACCACGGGCGTGCGGAGCGGGAGTCGGCGCAGGCCCTGATCGAGGAGGCCGTGACGGCCGGCGGGCGCCGAGCGCCAGCGTGCCTGATGCTGGGCCTGAGTGTGCGCACGATGGAACGGTGGCGGGTGGGCGGTGCAGACGACGCGCGGCACGGTCCACGTCATCCCCCGACCAACAAACTCTCCGGCGCGGAGCGCGCGGTCTTGCTGGCCACCGTGAACTCGGCAGCCTTCCGCGACCTGTCGCCCCATCAGATCGTCCCCCGCCTCGCGGACCTGGGGCGGTACCTCGCGTCCGAGTCCACGATCTATCGTGTGCTGCGGGCAGAGCGGCTGTTGGCGCACCGGGGTCGTGCGAACGCGCCGCGTGGTCGGGCCGTGCGCGCTCACGTCGCCACGGGGCCGGATCAGGTGTGGACGTGGGACATCACCTACCTGAGGACGCCCGTGCGTGGCCGCTTCCTGTACCTCTACCTGATGATGGACATCTGGAGTCGGAAGATCGTTGGGTGGGCCGTGCACGAGAGCGAGTCCGCGATGCTGGCCGCCACGCTCTTCACCGACACCTGCCGAGCGCACCGCCTCGCGCCGGCGGGGATCGTGCTGCACGCCGATAACGGGGGCCCGATGAAGGGCGCCACCATGGTCGTGACGCTTGAACGGCTCGGCGTGCTCGCCTCCTTTAGCCGGCCGGGCGTGAGCAACGACAATCCCTTCTCCGAGGCGCTCTTCCGAACGCTGAAGTATCGACCCGACTACCCGGCGAAGCCTTTCGCCAATCTCGCGGCGGCCCGCCACTGGGTCGGAGCGTTCGTGCGCTGGTACAACAAGGAGCATCTGCACAGCGCGATTCGATTCGTCACGCCCGCGGACCGGCACGCCGGGTACGATGTGGCTATCCTCGCCGCACGTCGCACGGTGTACGCTGCCGCCCGGACACGGTGTCCCGACCGCTGGAGCGGCGGCACACGCAACTGGGCACCACCCACCGAGGTCACGCTCAACCCTGAAGCGGTCGAGGCGTCGTCGGCAGCGCCTCGGGTGGCGTGACTTACGAGGACGACGGGGCGCCCGTAGTTTCTCCGTGCTGAATGAAGTAGCCAAATGACCGCGTGAGGGACCGCACGCGAAGGCACTCGCCCGCCGCATTGGCATGGACGAGCGCCGCATGACCCGGTCCCTCACCCGCGAGAAGACGATGGCGCGCACGACGAAAACTGTTCCTGCCGACGGCGACCGCACGCTCGTTGAGAGCTCGCCCGATCCGGAGGCGCGGCCGTCGTTGAAGGCCGGCCTCGGCTCGGAACGGATCTGGCGGATGCTGGTGGAAACGGCCGCTGACGGATTCTGGCTGCTCGACGCACAGTTCAGGACGGTCTTCGTGAACCCGGCGATTGAGCAGATGCTGGGATTCACCAGCGAGGAAATGGTCGGCCGCGCCTGGGATTCCTTCGGGGACGCCGAATGGATGGCGCGCGCCAAGGCCCTGGAGGAGCGACGCGTCTCCGGCGTCAAGGAACCCCACGAGTTCCTGTTCATCCGCAAGGATGGCAGCAAGGTGCTGACGCGCATCGCCACCACTCCCCTCTACGACGACAAGGGTGAGTTCGACGGCGCGCTCGGCATCGTGAGCGACATTACCGAGCAGAAGAAAACCGGCGAGGCGTCGCTCCGGATGAGCGAGGAACGCTACCGTCTCCTCTTTGACAGGGCGACCGACGGAATCCTGGTGCTGACGACCGAAGGCCGGATCGTCGCGGCCAACGAGTCGTTCGCGCGCATGCACGGGTACACGGCGCACGAGATGCGCAGCATGAACCTGAAGGACCTGGACACCCCGGCCTCGTCCCAGCGGGTCGGGGAGCGGGTGCGCCGCCTGCTCGCCGGAGAGTCGCTGACCTTCGAGGTGGAGCACCAGAAGAAGGATGGTCAGGTCTTCCCACTTGAGGTGTCGGCCAGCCTCATCACCTCCTCCGGTGGCGACGCCCTCATTCAGGCGTTCCACCGGGACATCACCGAACGCCGGGAGGCCGAGCGCGCGCTCCGGTTGATGCGGACAAGCGTGGACACGGCATCGGATGCACTGTTCTGGATGGTGCCCGATGGGCGTATTGTGCAGGTCAATGACGCCGCGTGCCGCTCGCTGGGGTACACGCGCGACGAGTTGCTTGCCTTGTGCGTGCCCGACGTGGACGCACACTACACTGCCGACCTCTGGCGAACGCATTTTCCCGCATTGGCGGCGGCCGGTTCCCTGACGTTTGAATCGGAGCAGCGGGCCAAGGATGGCCGGTTGATCCCGGTCGAGATCGTCGCCAACTACGTCAGGATTGGCGAGGAGGAGTTCAACTGCGCGTTTGTACGCGACATCACCGAGCGCAAGC
>CAYHCW010000404.1:0-3258 GCA_964355025.1 uncultured Gemmatimonas sp.
ATCATGGTGGGGACGCGGAAGTTCCGCGAAGACCTGCAGCGCGAACGCGGGCTTGGCGCTGACGAAGCGTCGGCCATGCTCCAGGGGTACGACCGGTCGCCGCACCTCGACGCCGTGCTCGAGGGAAAGGGCGAGGAGATCTCCGTGGGCATCGAGCGCGCGGCGGCCTACCTGGCCTCGTCGTCGCGCAATGCGGCGCCCATGCGGGCGGTCTACGTCTGCGGTGGCGGGTCGCGCATTCCAGGGCTTTCCGACGTGCTGGCCGCGCGCCTGCGCGTCCAGGTGGAGCACGCGAATCCGCTGGCCAACCTGCGGGTTCGTGACGGGGCTTTCGATTCGCTCGTCACCGACGAGGTGGCGCCGTTGCTGATGCTTCCCATTGGTCTGGCGCTGCGCCAGCCCAACTGATCGCCCAGGGACCAAAGCGCATCATGATCGAAATCAATCTTCTTCCCGGCGCGCGGAAAAAAGCGCGGAGTCGCGGACCGTCGCTGAACATCGGCGAGACGTTCCGCGATCTCGCGCAGCGCATTCGCGACCCGTGGATGATCTCGGCCGTATCCGGTGTCGCCATCGGCCTCGTGGCCATCGGCGCCATGTGGACCCTGCAGGGCCGTCGCGAGTCCGACCTCACCGAGCGTGAACAGAAAGCGGTGCAGGACTCCACGCGCTATGCCTCGGTCATCGCTGAGCGCGGCTCGGCAGAGGCGCAGCGCGATTCGGTCCGCAAGCAAATTGCGGTCATCACCACCATCGACGGCACGCGGCTCATCTGGCCGCACGTGCTCGACGAGATCAGCCGGGCGCTGCCCCCGTACGTCTGGATCCAGGCCATCGCCCAGACGAGCGCGGTGTCGCTCGAGTCGCCCGAAGTGCAGGCCGGCGTCGGCACGTCCGGGAGCAAGGCGGATGGGGCCAAGGGCGGCATACCGCCCGCCGACGAAGCGGTGCTCGCGCTGCAGTTGACTGGCAGCACGGTCGACATCCAGGCGCTGACGCACTTCATGAAGGCGCTCGAGGCCTCGCCGTTCCTGCAGAACGTCCAGCTGGTGACCAGCGACGTCGTGGTGCGGCAGGGCAAGGAAGCGACCGAGTTCCGGCTCGACATGCAGTACCAGAAGCCAGACGCTTCGGTGCTGCGGACCGTGCCGTTCACCGTGTCGGTGAGGTAGTCCATGGCCGGTCTTCCAACCAACCAGCGCGACCAGCTGCTTCTCTTCCTCGCCTTCCTCGGCGTGGTCGGGGCGGGCGCGTACTGGTATTTCGTCTTTTCGCCCAAGCAGGAGTCGCTCGCCATCGTCGCCACGCACGTCGACTCGCTCGATGCCGGCAACCAGCGGGCCAAGTCGCAACTGGCGCGCGGGTCCGTGGCCACCATTCGCGTGGAGTCGCAGCGCTTGCGTGCCAACCTCGACCTGATGCGCGCGCTCGTGCCGGCCGTCAACGAGGTGCCCGCCCTGCTGGAGCAGGTGTCGACGGCGGCGCGCCGCGTCGGACTCGAGATCAGCTCCATCGTGCCCGAGCCGCTCATCCAGGGCGAGCAGTTCGACACGTACCGGTATCGGCTGCGCGCCATCGGCAGCTACCACGAGATTGGCGAGCTGCTCACCGGCATTGCCTCGATGCCGCGCATCGTCTCGCCGCTTGGCCTGCAACTGATCATTTCCACGGCTCCGGCGGCCACCAAGAAGGGGTCAGCCGACAAGGTGATGCTGCAGGCGAGCTTCGAGATTCAGGCGTACGCCGTCAAGACGTCGATGGCCGATGGTGGCGACGCGGCGCCCTCCCCCAAGTCCGGGAAGAAGGGTTGATGCGCCGCCTGATTCCAGCACTCGCCCTCGTCGCCGGCCTCGCCGTCGCGCACGCTGCGGCGGCGCAGATGCCGGCCTCGATACGCAAGCCCATCGAGACGGCGCGCAAGAACGTGGCCGCCACCAACGCCCAGAGCGGCGCGGTGACGCAGGCTGCCCAGCCCGCAGCCGCGCCGGCGCAGTCCGCCACGCCGGCCAAGACGGTGACGCCGCCGGCGGGCAAGGCGGCAGCACCTGCCGGCCGCGCCGCCGCTCCGGCCGCGCGTGCCCAGGACTCGTCCAAGGTCACGTTCGAGCGCGAGGTCTTTTCCTACGTCAGCGCCGGTCGTCGCGACCCATTCGCGTCGCCCATCGAGACGGGGGAAATTCGCCCGCTCATCGCCGACCTGCGGGTTGTGGGCATCATCTTCGACGCGAGCGGCCGCAACTCGGTGGCCGTCATGCGTGACATGAGCACGCAAGAGCAGTATCGGGTCAGGGCGGGCCAGATCCTTGGGCGCGCGAAGGTCGCGCAGATCAAGCAGAACGAGGTCGTCATGACCATCAACGAATACGGGTTCAGTCGTCAGGAAAGCCTGAAGCTGATTTTACAGCAGACCAAGGGGAAGCCATGAGGCGAGTCTTTCAGCTGGCGGCGCTCGCGCTCGCGCTGACCGTCGGCGCGCGCAGCGCCATTGCCGCCGCGTCGGAGACGCCGCGGGCACCCTCGTCCGTGACCGCGCTCAGTGTCGTGCCCGCCGCGGGCCGCGCCGAAGTGGTGGTGGCCATCGACGGCGCGGTCGACGTCATCGACTTCGTGCTCGAGAACCCGCGGCGCATCGTCCTCGACTTCCGCGGCGCCACGCTGAACGCGCCGGCGCGCTTCTACGACAAGGTGTCGCGCGGCGGCATCATCAACGTGCGCGTGGCCCAGTACAAGCCCGGCGTCGTGCGGCTCGTCCTCGACCTCGACGGCGTGCGTGAATACTCGGTGGTGCGCGGCGAAAAGGACGTGCGCATCGCGGTCAGCGGGCCCGACCAGTTTGCCGCCTGGCATCTGGGCGACGACGCCAGCAGCGTCGCGTCCACCGTCTCGAGCGCCACGCAGTCCGAAGCGCACGCCGCCATCGCGGTGCCGTCGACGCCTGAGCAGCGCGCCGCCGAAAAGGCGGAACCGAAGCTCGCCCGCATGCAGCCCGTCGCGCCCAGGGCCGAACCGGCGTTTGAGCAGCCGCGCATTACGGTCACGTACATCGACGCCGACATTCGCGACATCATCGGCTCGTTCGCGACCTTTGCCAACAAGACCATCGTCATCGGGTCCACCGTGACGGGCAAGATCCCGTTCATGGAAATCAAGGACAAGCCGTGGGACGTCGCGCTGGCCGCGGTGCTCACGTCGCTCAACCTGACCGCACTCGAGGACACCACCGGCATCATCACGGTGGACAGCTACACGAATCTCTCG
>CAYHCW010000405.1:0-3230 GCA_964355025.1 uncultured Gemmatimonas sp.
CTGGCTGAACGTGGTGTTCGGGTAGTCTCCACCACAGGCAGAGAGCGCCAGCAGGACGAGGGCCAGTGCGGCGATCGTCGGAAACCGGCGCGGATGCAGCATGGGCATCAGCGGTGACGTTGGGGGTGGAGCGCCCGGTGCGGTATGGGCACCGGACACGGGCGTGGAAAACCCGACGAAAGCTACCCGCTCACGTCGGGTGATTCAAGCACGTGCCGGTGAGGGTATATCCTACAGATCCCTCCGCACCCCTCCCCCCGCACCCCTCCGGGTCACTCCGGCGCCAGCTCGATCTCCACGCCGTGGTCCTTCTTGACCTTGTTCTGGGCCATCTCGATGGCCGTCCGGATCTGTGCCACGTGCTCCCGGTAGGCCCGCACCTTCACCTGGTCGCCGCCACCACGTCCCGCCACGAGAAGCATCGTCGAGATCTGGTCGGAGATCATGCCGAACTGCCCCTTCATTTGCCCCACCAGCGGAGCGGCGACGCGCTTGAGCTGCATCGGGATGACGCCGACGCCCTTCTGGTTCTTGACCTCCATGGCCATGCGTTCCACCATGCCGTGGATGTTCTGTAAGGAGACCAGCGCCTCCTCGAGCGTCTTCATCTTGGAGGCGCCTGCACCGTCGAGCTTGATGGCGGCCATTTGGGAAGAGTGAGACAGAGTGAGACAGAGTACGACAGAGTGAGACAGAGTACGACAGGTAGATAATACCACAAGACGCGCGGTGCCGTCTCTGTCGTACTCTGTCGTACTCTGTCGTACTCTCGCTACACCATCTTAGAAGGATCCATCGCCTCGTCCAGCTGCTCCCGCGTCAGCAGCTTCTGCTCCAGCACCAGCTCGTACACGCCGCGTCCGGTCGCGAGCGCCTCCTTGGCCACCGCCGTGCACGCCTCGTAGCCGAGCACGGGCACGAGTGCCGTCACGATGCCCACCGAGCGCTCCACAAACTCCCGCAGGCGATCGGGGTTGGCGGTGATGCCCACCACGCATTTCGTGCGCAGGATCTGCACGGCGGCCGTCAGCGTCCGGATGTTCTGCAACAGCCGGAATGCGATGATGGGCTCAAAGACATTCAGCTGCAACTGCCCGCCCTCGGCGGCCATCGTCACCGTCATGTCGCCGCCGACGACATCGAAGCAGACCTGGTTCACCGCCTCCGGAATGACCGGGTTCACCTTGCCGGGCATGATGCTCGACCCGGGCTGCATGGGCGGCAGGTTGATCTCGCCAAAGCCGGCGCGCGGTCCCGACGACAGGAGCCGCAAGTCGTTGCAGATCTTGCTCAGCTTCACCGCGCAGCGTTTGAGCACGCCCGACAGCTGCACGAATGCGCCCGTGTCGGAGGTCGCCTCCACCAGGTCGGGTGCCGTAATCAGCGTGAGGCCGGTGATCGTGCTGAGGTGCGCACGCACGGCCTCGGGATATCCGGCCGGCGCATTGAGCCGCGTGCCGATAGCCGTGGCCCCCATGTTGATCTCGCGAATGAGCGCCTGGGCCTCGCCCAGCCGGTCAATGTCCTCGGCGATGGTGTGCCCGAATGCCGCGAACTCCTGGCCAAGGGTCATCGGGACGGCGTCCTGCAGCTGGGTGCGTCCCATCTTGAGGAGTTGCCCAAACTCCTCACCCTTCACCAGGAAGGAACCCACGAGTTCGCCCATCGCCTCGCGCAGGCCGGAGATGCTGGCGTGCAGTGACAGCTTGACCGCAGTCGGGTAGACGTCGTTGGTGCTCTGTGAGCAGTTGACGTGGTTGATGGGATGGCAGTGGTCATAGTCGCCGCGCTGCCGGCCGAGGAGCTCGAGCCCGCGATTGGCGATGACCTCGTTGGCGTTCATGTTGGTGGAGGTCCCGGCGCCGCCCTGAATCATGTCCACCAGGAAGTGTTCGTGATGCCGCCCGGCCTGCAACTCGCGGCACGCCGTGACGATGGCGTCGGCGACGTCGGCGTCGAGCAGGCCGAGGTCGCGGTTGGCGAGGGCCGCAGCCTCCTTCACCTGGGCGAGCGCAATGATGAGCGCCGGGAATTCGCGCAGCGGCACGCCGGTAATGGGGAAGTTCTCGAGCGCGCGCAGCGTCTGCACGCCGTAGAGCACGTCGTCGGAGATGTCGCGCTCACCCAGCAGGTCGTGCTCGCGCCGGGTGCCGCCCCCGCCAAAGCCGGTGGCGCGGCCGCGCCCCACGAGCGTGGCGTCGGCGCCCTTGAGCCGCTGGGCGATGGCCCGCGCGGCCTTGGAGAGCAGTGCGGCATGCAGCTGCGGCGTGTTCTTGAGCATCGGCGCCAGTTCCTTCATGCGGAACAGCACCGCCTCAATGGGCGCCAGCGCGCGCGCCGTGGTGCCGTGATGCGTGTCGTCGAGCAGGATCCCCTCGCCGATCACCTCGCCCGAACCGAGCGTGGCCAGCGTGGTGACCGCGCCGTCGTGCGCCAACTCGATGGCCACGCTGCCCGAGAGGATGACCGCGAAGAATGACCGGGCATCGCCGGCCGTGAACATGGTGTCCCCCTCGGCGAACGACGCCGAGGTCGCCGTCCTGGCGAGGTTCCAGAGGAGCTGGTCGGCGAAACCGGCGAAGAAGGGGACGGATTTCAGTTGATCCTGGAGACTTGGCATTTATGCGAACCGGAACGCGGATGACGGAATCGGAAGGGGAACTTGGCATCCGAAACGGAATGCGAATCGGAGTAAAATTGGGCGGACAGAGCACCCGGACGGAAGGGTGGCGCCACTCGGCGTCACCCCTTGTTCCGCCGTCCGGTTCGAATTCGGTCGTCGAATTCCCATTCCGCCATCCGCGTTCCGGTTCCACATTAGTGTCGTCCCCGACCGGACCCGTCATGCTCAACCGCCGCGACTTTCTCGAACGCTCCGCCCTGCTCTCCGCCCTCGG
The DNA here is from genome assembly GCA_964355025.1 of uncultured Gemmatimonas sp. Lineage (GTDB taxonomy): Bacteria > Gemmatimonadota > Gemmatimonadetes > Gemmatimonadales > Gemmatimonadaceae > PNKL01. Next base: position 2,898 of record CAYHCW010000405.1, read on the forward strand.
CTTCCTGCCGCGCGCCATCAGTGCGGAGGAGTACGATGCCGATGTGGCGCGGGTCGCGCTGCCGGCGGCCTTCCGCGGCCGCCCCTGCGTGGTGTCCAGCTCCAACGGCATCAAGGGCGTGAAGCTCGCGTACGACAAGATCAATGCCGGCGGCGATGCGCTCGACGCGATCATCGCGGGCGTGAACCTCGTGGAGCTCGACCCCAACGACCAGTCGGTCGGACTCGGCGGCCTGCCCAACGAGGACGGCGTCGTGCAGCTCGATGCCAGCTGCATGCACGGCCCCTCGCGGCGCGCCGGCGCTGTCGGCTGCCTCGAGTCGATCGCCACGCC
>CAYHCW010000406.1:0-3229 GCA_964355025.1 uncultured Gemmatimonas sp.
ATCCGGTCAGTTGCGGGCGTAATTCAGTTGGTAGAATGCCAGCTTCCCAAGCTGGACGTCGTGGGTTCGAGTCCCATCGCCCGCTCTCGTGTATTTTTCGCTCCAGAGCGCAAACCGCCGCCCTTCCACTCGAAGGGCGGCGGTTTGGCGTCCGGGCCCACCACGCGTGCTAGGTTGCGTGGTCCACGCCGCACCCACTGCGCCCTGCACCCGCATGACCGACCTCTTCACCACCGACCTCAGCCTCTACGGGCTCTTTCTCTCCAGCCTGCTCGGCGCCACCCTCCTGCCTGGTGGCTCGGAGCTCGTGCTGCTCGGCGTGCTCAGGCTGCACCCCGAGCTGTTCTGGCCGGCCATCCTCATCGGCACGCTAGGCAACACGCTGGGCGGCATGGTGACGTTTGGCATGGGTGCCCTGCTGCCCCAGTCCCGGCAGCTCAAGCATGTGGAGCAACTGAGAAAGCACGGCACGCCGGCCCTGCTGCTCGCCTGGGCACCCATCGTGGGTGACGCGTTGTGCCTGACGGCCGGCTGGCTACGGCTCGATCCGTGGCGTGCGGCGCTGTTCATGGCCATCGGCAAGTTCGCGCGCTACGCCGTGCTCGCCGCAGGCCTGGCGCAGATCTTCGGGTAGTTGCGCGGGAGACGGCCGCCCAGATTCCGCTCCCGAACGGCCGCCTCGGCGCTATCTTTCACGCGCTACGCAGCTGTAGCTGCCTTCGGGCACACCCACTCCGGCTACCCTCGAGGTGCCAGTGGCACGACGCCGAATCGCCCCCGCCTTGCTCGTTGCACTTGTCGCGCTGTTCGCGCTGGTGATCATTCCACGCGCCACCGGACTGCTGGTCGACTTCTGGTGGTTCCGCGAGCTGGGCTTCGAGGTGCTGTTTACCCGCACCCTCGTGACGCAGCTGCTGCTCTTCGCCGGCGTGGCGTTCGTGAGCGGCGGTCTCGTGCACCTGAATCTCGCCATCGCCAATCGGGGCGACGTCCCCGACGCGGTGCGCGTGATGTTGCGCACGGGCGTCGACGTCTCGTCGGTGGACCTCGCCGCGATGCTGCGCAAGGTGGCCCGGCCGGTCGCAATCGTCGTGGGCCTCTTTGTGGGCGCTGGGGCCAATGCGCTGTGGGACGTGGTGCTGCAGGCGTGGTATCGCACGCCCTTTGGTGTGGCCGACCCGGTGTTCGGACGCGACATCGCGTACTACGTCTTCTCGCTGCCGGCGCTGTCGGCGCTGCTCGGCGTGCTCACGAGCCTCACCGTGCTGACGCTGGTGCTGCTCGTCGTCGTGTACTACCTCCGTGGCGAGATCGAACTGCAGCCCAAGCGGCTGCGCGTGGAGCCGGCGGCGGGTGTGCACCTGTCGGCGGTGCTGGCGGTGATGTTCGTGCTCTGGGCGCTGCAGCTCTGGTTTGTCGACACCGCCGGCCTGCTGTTTTCCACCACCGGGCCGCTGGTGGGCGCCAGTTACACCGACCTGCACGCGACGCTTCCGGCGCTGCGCATTACGGCGGTGGCCGCGCTCGTCGCCGCAGCCGTGGTGATTCACGGCGGCATGCGCCGCCAGCTCGGCTTCAACGCCGTGATCGCGCTGGCCGGCTACTTTGCCGTGTCACTCGCCGGGCGGACACTGGTGCCGGCCGCCCTGCAGAAGTTTGTGGTGGCGCCCACCGAGCTCACCCGCGAAGAGCCCTACCTCGCGCATCACCTGCAGGCGACGCGCCGCGCGTGGGGCATCGACAGCGTGGAAGTGCGCGACCTGGGTGGCGAGGCGAACCTGACGCTGGCCAGCCTCCGCGCCAACGCGCCCACCATCGACAACGTGCGCCTGTGGGATCGCGAGCCGCTGCTGAAGACCTTTGGGCAGTTGCAGGAAATCCGCACCTACTACGACTTTGTCTCGGTGGACGACGACCGGTACTGGATTGACGGCCGCTACCGGCAGGTGTTGCTGGCGCCGCGCGAGCTGAACGTGGCGTCACTGCCGACGCGCACCTTCATCAACGAACACCTCACCTTCACGCACGGCATGGGCCTCACGCTCAGTCCCGTGAATCAGGTGACGCCCGAGGGGCTGCCCGTGCTCTTCGTCAAGGACCTGCCGCCGTCGACCACCGGGTCCATTCGCGTCACGCGGCCGCAGATCTACTACGGCGAGCTCACCGACCAGTTCGTCTTCGTGAAGACCAAGCAGAAGGAGTTCGACTATCCCGCAGGCGACGAGAACATCTACCGCACCTACGGCGGCACGGGTGGCGTGCCTGCGGGAAGCCTGCTGCGACGGCTCGTGCTCGCGGCACAGCTCGGATCGCTGAAGATCCTTCTCTCCGGCGACATCGGCTCAGAGAGCCGCATCCTGTACAACCGCAACATCGCCGCGCGCGTCAGGAAGGCGTTTCCCTTCCTGCGCCTCGACCGCGATCCGTACATGGTGGTCGCCGAGGACGGCACGCTGAAGTGGATCCAGGACGCGTACACCGTGACGAGCCGGTATCCGTATTCGTTCCGCACCGCCGACGGCACGTCGTACATCCGCAACAGCGTCAAGGTCGTCATCGACGCGTATCACGGCACGGTGATCCCGTACGTCTCGTCGCCGGCCGATCCGCTCATCCAGACGTGGGCCAAGGTCTACCCCGGCGTGTTCCAGCCCATCGACAGCATGCCGGCCAACCTGCGCGCGCACGTGCGGTACCCGGATGACCTGTTTCGCGCGCAGACGGCGCGCTACGTCACGTACCACATGAATACGCCGGCGACGTTCTACAATCGCGAGGACGAGTGGCAGGTACCCGTCGTGTCGCGCAAGGACGAGTCGGTGCCGTTCATGCGCCACATCGTCATGCGGCTGCCCGACGAGAAGGAGGCGGAGTTCATCTACATGGCGCCCTTCACGCCGCGCGGCAAGGACAACCTGGCGGCGTGGATGGTGGCGCGAAACGACGGCGCCAACTACGGCAAGCTCCGCGTCTATCGCTTTCCGCGGCAGAACCTCGTGTTCGGGCCGCGGCAGATAGAGAACCGCATCAACCAGAACACCGAGATCTCGCGCCAGGTGTCGTTGTGGGACCAGCGCGGATCGCAGGTGATTCGCGGCGACCTGCTGGTCATTCCCATCGAGGAGTCGCTGCTGTACGTGCAGCCGATGTACCTGCAGGCCGAAGGCGGCATGATTCCCGAGCTCAAGCGCGTCGTGGTGGCATACCAGAACCAGGTGGTGATGCGCGA
>CAYHCW010000407.1:0-3226 GCA_964355025.1 uncultured Gemmatimonas sp.
GGGGTCGACCATCAGGAAGCGCAGCGTCTTGGGGGTGTGCCGGTAGATGAGCGACGTGATGATGGTGTTCACGCAGACCGACTTGCCCGACCCGGTGGCACCGGCGATGAGCAGGTGCGGCATCTTGGCGAGGTCGGCCACCACGGCGCGCCCCTCGAGGTCCTTGCCGAGTGCGATGGGGAGTGCGAGCGGCTTGCTGGTGTAGTCGCGGCTCTCGAGGAGTTCGCGAAAGATCACCATCTCGGGTGAGGCGTTGGGCACTTCCACGCCGACGGCGCCCTTGCCGGGAATGGGGGCGACCACGCGAATGGACTGCGCGCGCATGGCGAGCGCGAGGTCGTTGGCGAGGTTGGCGAACTGGCGGACCTTCACGCCGGGGGCGGGTTCGATTTCAAACTGCGTCACGGTGGGGCCGCTGGTGCGGCCCACGAGCGCCCCGTCCACCTTGAAGGTGCGCAGGGCGTCCATGAGCTTCAGGCCGGCGGCGTCGAGCTGCGCCTTGTTGGCGTCAACATTGCGCGGCGCGGGCGGGGTGAGCAGTTCGGGCGACGGCAGTTCCTCGGCCAGCGGGTCGAGCAGTTCGCTGGCGTCGATTTCGGCAGTGATGGTTTCGTCGCGGGTCTTCTTCTTGGACGCCTTAACTGCGGAACTCCCGATCACTGCGGATTTCGCGGATTCCGCGGATACTTCCAGAAGTTCGAAGGCGTCGAGCTGGGGCTTGCCGTTCGCGATTGGGGGGGTGAGGCCTTCCATCAGCGAGAGGTCGAGCGCGGGCATTTCGGACGCGGCCGGCTCCATCAGCTCGGCCTTGGTGAGCGTCGGGTCGGTGGCGGCCTTCTTCGGCCCGGCCGAGCCGAGGATGGCGCGGATGGGATTCCAGTTGAGCGCGACGGCGGAGAGGGCGCTGAGCGCGAGCGCCACGATGACCCAGGCGCCGCCGTTGCCGATGGCCTTCACCAGATAGAACGCGGCGAAGCCGCCCCAGAGGCCGGCGAGCGGATCGACTTCGGCCGACACGAGGTGGCCACGCGCGAGGGCGGCGACCACGGGGACAACGACGGCGAGGCCGACCGTGAACGCCAGCCAGCGGCGGTCGTCGGTTTCGCGAATGCGCCCGAGCAGGCGCAGGGCGTGCACGGCGGGAATGAGCGGGACGATGACGGCTGACAGGGCGCCGACGAGCGTCAGCACGCTCCAGCGCAGGCAGGCGCCGACGGGGCCGAAGATGGAACCCGAATCGACACAGGACTGCGACGAATAGGCGGGCTGGGCGAGGAGTGCGCCGGCGATGAAGACCGCGCCGAGCAGCAGGGCGATGCCGCCAATTTCGCGCTGGAGGTGGGCGCGTCGCGTGGCCTTGGCAAGTGCGGCCGGATCCATCGCCTCGTCGTCGCCCTTGGGAGTGCGACGGCGCGGGCGCTGCACGGGCTCGCCAATCTCGTCTTCGCTGGCGGAGGACGCCGGCTTGCGGCGTGCGCGCGGCGGCGCGTACGAGTCGTCGTCGGTGTCCTTCACCGCGCGGCGCCGCGGGTTGGGGGTGACGTCGAGGTCATCCAGCGACGAAGCGTCCGTCGCGCCAGCGCGGGACGGCCTGGACGGCGTCAAGCGCAGCGCAGGCCGCGAGGTCGGCGCCGAATCCGTGGTCGCCGAGGAATCGTCCGTGCTGAGCGTCGCGGAAGAGCCGCGTGAAGTCTTGGCCATACGCCTCGTCGATGCACGCGCTCGCGCGCGCGCCGTCATTCACCGTGAGCACATCGCCCAGGGCCAGGTGGAGGCGGCGGACGAGGGCTCCGGCACAGGCGGAGTCTTCGAGCGCGAAACCTCCCTCGCGACCGGAACAGACGACGGCAACGGCCGCACCCTCCCGGAGCGGGGGCTCGAGGAGTGATACGACTGCCGAGAGATTGACGTATGAGGCTAGGAGCAGGTCACTGCTTGGGGAGGGGTGCGGGGTGCGGGGGTTTGGTGCGGAGGCACGAGTGGGGGTGGGGTGCGGGGACAGGGGGCTGGCGCCTTTGATCGCGAGGGCGATGGCCGCAGTGCCGTTCGTCGTGGTCCAGAGGATGTCCCTGCCCTGCACCGTCTTGCGCGTGAACTCCAGCGGCGAGTTGCCGAGGTCGAAGCCATCCGGCTTCAGCGCCTGCCGTTCACCGGCGAGGAGGGCGGTTGGCCGTTGGCGACAGGCGGCGCGCGCGTCCTCCACCGTGGCGAAGGGGATGATGCTGCGAGCGCCGTTGGCGAGGGCGTAGGCGGCGCTGGTGGTGAATCGCAGGACGTCGATGATGACCGTGACGTCGGCCTGAACTTCGCCTGGAAGCAGGTGAACTTGGAGGGGCACGGGTGCGGGGTGCGGGGGTTTGGTGAGGGGGGACGAGTGGAGGTGGGGTGAGGGGTGCGGGGGGGGGTGACGGCCCATCGGCCGTCGGCCCAGCAACAGATCGATGGGGCGGGCGTCGCTTTGGTGACGCAGTCTGCGCAGAGCGCCCTAACCTGCCTGCATGGAACCTTCAATCATCGCGGAACTCGCCGCGTGGGAGCCCACGGTGTCGCCCGCCGAAACGAGCGACCCGCTGTGGAAACTGCACGCGTATCGCCTGTCGCGGTACCAGCTGCACTGCTGCCTGACCGACATCCAGCAGGCGCAGCCTCCGCTCAACCGCGAGGGTGCTGACCAGCTGCGGCGCGCGATTGCCTCCATCGGCGCGAATCTGTCGGAGGGTTACTCGCGCCGCACTCCGGGCGACCGTGCACGATTCTACTCCTATGCACTCGGGTCTCTTCGCGAGGCCGCCGTATGGTACCTGAGCCTCGTCGCGCATTTCCCGCAGTCGCAGGTCGATCGCCGACTCGAGCTGATCGCGCAGGAGCGGCGACTGCTTCTTGGCATGCTGGGCGCGGTGAATCAGGCGACCGGAGTGGCGTTCAAGCGGTGACAGCGACCGGAGGGTGAGTGCGGGGTGCGGAGGCTTGGTGCGGAGGGATGAGTGGAGGTTGGGGGACGAGACAAGGGGGCGCTTATTGTCCCCTCACCCCTCCCCCAACCTCCACTCATCCCCCCGCACCAAACCCCCGCACCCCGCACCCGCTACTCAAACAAATCTCTCCCCTCCCCCTCCAAGAATTTCGTATGCACCCCCCCCCCCACCCAATCGGGCTGGTTCATCACCTTGCTGAGAAACGGAATGGGCGTCGTCACGCCCCCCCCGATCAACCTGTCGAGCCCCCC
>CAYHCW010000408.1:0-3209 GCA_964355025.1 uncultured Gemmatimonas sp.
CCGACATCGAAGTCCAGCGCGAGGTCAACGCGCTCGAGGGATGGTCGCGCCGGGGCGAGTCGATCGTGAAGACATTCGAGTTCGCCACGTTCGCGCAGGGGATCGCGTGGGTGACGCGCGTCGCCGAGGCGGCGGAGGGGGCCAATCATCACCCCGATCTCGACGTGCGGTACACGCGCATCACGGCGACCTTGAGCACGCACGACAGCGGCGGCATCACGGCGCGCGACTTTGCGCTGGCGCGCGCGATGGATGCGCTGGCGAAGGAACCCGAGGGTGATGCGCCGGACTTGCGCGCCTAGCAACCCAACGGCAACGGCGGAACTCCCGATTTCGCGGATTTTGCGGATGCGCTCCGTGACGACGGACAGAAGAAAGGGGTGCAGAGCTGAGTAGTCAGCGCCTGCGCCCCCTTTCCTGTTCCTGTCGTTGTCGTATCCGCGTGCATCCGCGAAATCGGGAGTCCTGCAGGAAAAGCCTAGCTGCGGTTCCTTCCGCCGCCGAGGAGTTGCAGCACGAACATGAACATGTTGAGCAGGTCGAGGTAGATGTTCACCGCGGCCGGCACATAGTCGTCGGGGCCGTAGACGTTCTTCAGGCGCCACGTGTCGAACACCAGCAGGCCGCTGAACAGCAGCACGCCCACGCCGGCCATCCAGAGGCCCGCGGTCTGGTTCCGGAAGAACATGTTCAGCAGCGACGTGGCGATGAGCACCCAGAGGCCGACGGTGAGGAACGAGCCCCACGCGCTGAAGTCACGGCGCGAGATCCAGACGTAGGCGGTGAGCACACCAAAGGTGCTGAGCGTCAGGATGCCGGCCTGGCCCACGATGCCGGGTTCATTGCGGCTGTAGAGGTAGATGGCGGGTGCGATGGCCACGCCCATCACCGCGTTGAACAGGAAGACGAAACCCAGCGCGCGCGGTGCGCTGTCGCGCGACTTCATCGCCATCCAGAGCGGTACCATCGCCAGGATCATCGTGATGAACGGGTGGCGAGCCGCACTGAGGAGCAACGCTTCCTGCGTCATGGCCACCGAGGTGGCGAGCGTGGTGACGAGGACCGACGCGAAGACGAGTGAATACGTGCGGCGCACCAGCGTGGCGCGCTGCTCGCCGGTGTAGACGAGCGCCGGGGCCTGGGCAAAGCGGGAGAAACCCATGGAGATCTGATCCTCAGGATCGAGACGTATGCTCAATTATAACGCTCGTGGGGGCGAAAAGTTCGCGGCAGGGGCTAAGTGCTTGTGGGGGTTGGTTCTACTTCAACCGCGAAGGACGAAGGACGCGAAGGTAGCGCGAAGGGCAGCACGCGGGGGGCCGCGCCGATGCCCCTCGGCGAGCCCCCCAAAGCCCTTCTTCGCGGCCCTTCGCGCCCTTCGCCCTTCGCGGTATCAGTTACGAAGCAAGAACGCCACGATGTTAGTTTCGCCGCAGCCGAATGGACCCATTGACCGTCGACACGCTCATCTCCGGCCCACCCTTGCCAATCTTCCCCGAGATGCGGCGCCGGTCGAACCGCCCCTGCACGGTGATCGGAAAATCCTCGGACGTGATGCTGCCGTTGACCGTACGCATCTCGATGTCGGCGTTCATGCCTTCAGGCAGTTCGAGCGTGATGGACCCGTTGACCGTCTCGTACTCCACCGGGCCGTCGCCGATTGTGCCGGCCTTCACGCGGATGCCGCCGTTCACCGTCTTGGCGCTCACCGGGCCGCTGGTCGATGCGGCCTCGATGCCGCCGTTCACCGTGCGGGCCTTCACCTGGGCCGTCGCGCCCTCGATGGTGAGGCCGCCGTTGACCGTTGACGCGTCCATCTTGATGCCCTTGGGCAGGCGAACGGTGACGTCCACCGACACATCGTTGCGGTCGTTCCACGAGCCATTGCCGCGCACGTTGTACCCGTCCTCGTCGCAGCGCGTGTTGCGATCCACGTAGATGACGCACACCAGGATGTCGCCGCGCGACGTCTTTTCGGCGGTGATCTTCACGTCCTTGGGGTCGCCCTTGCGCCAGCTCTTCACGGCGCGCACTTCGGCCGCGTCGCCGGTGCCGCTCTCGACGCGCACGGCGCCGTTGAGGTTGCGCACGAACACCGTGCGGCCGCTCTCGATGCCGCTGGTCCACTTGAACGAGTCGTCCTTGTCGCGGTCCTGAGCGCTCGCCGCAGGCGCCACAAGGGCAAGGGCTGCGATGGCGGCGAAGGTCTGCAGGGTACGCATGGATCAATCCTCCTTGGGAGCGCGGGCCGCGCCGCGTTCGATGATGATGTCGCCCGAGAACGTCTCGAGGCTGATGCGGGGCCCACCGCCGTTTACGGCGAAGCGCATGCGCCGGTTTCGCCGGTTCAGCGGCTCCTCGCCAGGCTGCAGCGTGATGGGGAAGCCGGGACGCACCTCGCCGCTGTACGTCTGCAGTTCGAGCGTCGCGCCGATATTGGACGGCAGGGTGAGGCGCACGTCGCCCGAGTGCGTGGACGCCCGGTACGACCCGTCACCCTTGAGGTCGCCGGCGAATGCGAAGTCGCCGCTGACGCTCTCGAAGTCGAGGCCGGTGAGCGTCCCGTTGACCGTCAGCGTGCCGCTGACCGACTCGCCCGTGACCGCGCCGGTGATATCGTCGAGCGTGATGTCGCCGCTCACCGAGTTGGCGCGGATGCGTCCGCGCAGCGTCGCCGCCTTGATGTCACCGCTGACGGTCTTCATTTCCACGCGGTCGCCGGCGTCGCGCACTTCGACGTCGCCGCTGACGGTATTCACGTTCACTTCGCCGGCAACACCGCGCAGGACGATGTTGCCCGACACGGTCGAGGCGCGCACCTCGGTGCCGATGGGCACCGACAGCTCATACCGCGACTTGCCCATGCGGTTGCGCCGCGACTTCGCGGTGATGCTCACCCGCGACGACGACAGCGAAGCCTCGAGGTAGCCGGTCTCGATGGTGGCGTAGATCTTCACTTCGCCCTTCGTCCACCCCGTCACGACGATGTCGCCGGAGACGTGGCCGAGGTCCACCGAACCGCCCTTGGAGAAGGCGAAGGTGGTGTCGATCTTCTGCAGCGATTCATCGCGTTGCGCCCGGGCAACGGGTGCGAAGGCAAGGAAGGCGGCGGTGGCGAGCAGGAAGGTGCGCATGGACGTGTCCCCTGGGTCTGCTAGGTGCGCGACGGCAGCGTGGCGGCCGATCGCAGGAGTTCGAGCTTGGTGCCG
>CAYHCW010000409.1:0-3208 GCA_964355025.1 uncultured Gemmatimonas sp.
CCGCCGGTGGACGACCGCACGCTGCGTTTTCGCGACGACTGGCTGGACCTCGTCATCCAGCACGAGCTGGTGCACGTGTTCCATCTCGACCGCACGCGCGGCTGGTGGCGCGCCGCACAGGCCGTGTTCGGCCGGCAACCGCTGCTGTTTCCCAACGCGTGGGCGCCGAGCTGGCTGCTCGAGGGGCTCGCCGTGTACTACGAGTCGAGGCTTGGCGACGGCGGGCGACTGGAGGGCATGTCGCACGTGCCGTTCGTGAACGGCCTGGCGCTCGACGGATCGCTGCCGCCGCTGGGTGCATGGTCGCAGGCGAGGCTCGACTTTCCCGGCGGCTCCACCGCGTACGTCTTTGGCTCGCTGTTCGTGCAGTCACTCGCGGCGCGTGGAGGGGCGGGGAGCGTGGAGCGTTTTGTCGAACGCACATCGGGGCGGCTGATCCCCTGGCAGTTCGAGCGCTACGCTCGCAAGGAGTTTGGCGTGTCGATGGCGGCCCAGTGGGCCACGTGGCGCGATTCGGTACTGCGGGCCGTGCAGGCGGTGCCGGTGGGCAACGGGCGCGCGCTGACGAGCGGGCGCTGGCTGGCGCGATTCCCGCGTGTCGCCCCCGACGGACGCCTGCTGTATGTGGCCTCCAACGGACGCGACGTCGCCGGGCTGTACGAGTTGCCGGCCTCGCTGGTCGGGTCGCCCCGCCGCGTGGCGCGCCGCAATACGCTCGAGCCCAACGTGCCGCTCGCCGATGGGCGCGTGCTCTTTGCGCAGTACGAGTGGGCCGATCCGTGGCGCTTGCGCAGCGACCTCTGGATGCGCGAGGCCGACGGCCGCGAGCACGCCATCACGCGCGGGGCGCGCCTCTTTGCGCCCGACGCGCCGGCGCAGGGCGGCGTAGTGGCCGCGGTGCAGAATGTCGCCGGCACCACGCGGCTGGTGACCGTCACGCTCGACGGCGTCATCACCCCGCTGACGACGGCGTCGCCCGACACCAACTGGAGTGCACCGCGCTGGTCGCATGACCGCACCATGCTGGCGGCAACGCGGTGGGTGCGCGGCGGCACAATGAGCATCGTGCTTCTTCGCGAGGGCAAGCTGCCGGCTATCGAACTCGCGTCGGCACGCGGCGTGCTCGACAACCCGTCGTGGACGGCCGATGATCGCACGGTGTTGTTCGCCGCCAATGTGGACGGGGTGTCGCGCCTGTGGTCTGTCGACGTCGACACTCGCGCACGGCGCGAAGGCGCGCGCGCGTCGACATCGTTTGACGGGCCCGAGGCGGTGCCTGCCGGCGTCGTATCAATCGAGACGCGCGGCACCGGCGAGCGGCTGGTCCTCTCGGCGCTGCCGAGTACCGACGCGACGCTCCGGGGCATCGAGGATGCGCAACCCGGCGCGCCGGTTGACGGCGTCGAGGGTGCGGCGCGCGCCTACCGCGCCCTGCGCCAGCTCGTGCCGCGCTACTGGCTGCCCAACATTGAAACGACCGATGAAGGCGAGACGCGATACGGAGCGCTCATTGCGGGCAGCGACATCGTGGAGCGCCATTTCTACGCGGCATCGCTGACTCACGAGCCCACGCGCGGTGAGAACGCCGGATTCCTTGTCTACCGGTTCTCCGGTTTTGGCCTGCCACTGGTGGACCTGGCCGCACGGCAGCAGTGGGACCACACGCCACTGACCGACAGCACGCGCGCCCAGGTGGGAATGCTCGCTCGCCGCCGCCGATTCATCGGAGGTTTCCTGACGATTGTGCGTCCGCGGGTGCGCAACGCCGCCTCACTCAGTGCCGGCGCCGAGCTCGAACTTCGTGACTTCCGCACCGATCCCGCGCCACTCATCAATGGGCTTGGCAGTCCGTTGTTTCTTCAGACGCTCAAGTACCCCACGTTCACGCTGAACGCCGGCTGGGCCAACACGCGCACGCCGATGCTCGCGCTCGGCCCCGAGGACGGCATCCACGTGGCGGGGAGCGCGCGGTGGCGCTATCGCACCGACGACGCGGCCAACACGCGCTCGGCCACCTACCTCGGCGCCGTGGGCCTGTTCAAGTCCATCGGGTTCATACCGGGTCGCACGCACCACGTGCTGGCGCTGCGCGGTGCGGCCGGTGCGGCCGACGACAAGACCAACACTGAACTGCAGGCGGGCGGCGTGAGCGGCACGTCGGTGGAGCTTGCCCCCGGCCTCGCGGTGGGCGACGTGCGGCGCAACTTCTTTGTGCGCGGCTTTGCGCCGGGGGCGCAGCGCGGCATTCGCGCGCTCGGCGCCTCGGTGGAGTATCGTGCGCCCTTGGGGGTGCCGAGCTGGGGTCGGCGGTTCCTGCCTTTCTTCGCGCAACGAGTGAGTGCGACGGTGTTCGGCGACGCTGGTGCGGCGTGGTGTCCGGCGGGGTCGGCGCGCGGCATCGGCTGCCTCAATGGCGCAACACCGCGCGAGTGGATGGCGTCGGTGGGCGGCGAGTTGGACCTCGACGCAGCGGTGTTTTCATATGATGTGCCGTATCGGCTGCGGCTCGGGTTCGCGCGGCCGGTGCGGGGTGCGGAGTATGCCGGCAAGCCGGGTGGGGCGGTGTACTTCAGCTTGGGGGCGAGTTTTTAGGGGAACTGATACCGCGAAGTGCGAAGGACGCGAAGGGGCGCGAAGAAATGCACGGGGGAACTGCCTCAGGTAGTTTCCCATTGGTCCAGTCCTTCGCGCCCCTTCGCGCCCTCCAACCTTCGCGGTATCTGTTGAGGAATCCCGCTCAAGACGTGCACCCCTGAATGCCATACATCCACGAATCCGCAGTAGTAATCGGCAACGTCACCCTCGGCCGCGACTCGTCCGTGTGGCCGACCGCCGTGCTGCGCGGTGACATCGACTCGATTGTCATTGGCGACGAGACCAACGTGCAGGATGGCGTGATCATCCACGTGGACTACGGCGTGCCCGTGCGCGTGGGCCATCGCGTGACCATCGGGCATCGCGCCGTCATTCACGGCTGCACCATCGGCGACGACTGCCTCATCGGCATCGGCGCCATCATCCTGAATCGCGCGGTCATCGGCGAGGGCTCGGTGATCGGCGCCGGCGCCGTGGTGCGCGAGGACATGGTGGTGCCGCCGGGATCGCTGGTGCTCGGCGTGCCGGGCAGGGTGGTGCGGCCGGTCGACGCGGAGCTGAGCGCGCGCATCGCGCATGGCGCGCGGACGTACGTGGAGCGGGCGAGGGAGCT
>CAYHCW010000410.1:0-3203 GCA_964355025.1 uncultured Gemmatimonas sp.
ATCAGGCGTCTGGATACGAGACCCCGGAGGAAGAACTCGACCGGGGAGAACTGCGATCCGACCTGGACCGCGCATTGTCCGCACTTCCCGCCTCGCTGCGGGAGGCGTTCGTGATGAAACACGTCGAGGGGCGTTCGTACGAAGAGATGGCCGTCCTGCTCGACACGACCGTGGGAGCCCTGAAGATGCGCGTGCACCGTGCCCGCGAGGCGCTTCAGGCGCTGCTAGAGGAGCGATACCAGTGATGCACGACAATCTTGAACCGCGCGACGGCACCGAGCCTACCGCGCCGCGTACACAGCAGGAGCCGCCGCCGCTCGACACGGAAGTGCCGGCGGGTGCCGCGCACGTTTCCGATGCCGTGCATGCCTGGCTGGACGGCGAGCCGGTGAGCGAGGCCGCACTGAGCGCCGCGCCCCGCGAGGTCGCCTTCTGGAAGAAGGTCGAGGCCGAGACCTCGACGCGCCGCCACATGGTGACGCCGTCGCACGTGCAGGCGCAGGTGCTCGCCAAGCTGCCCGAGAAGCGCTAAGCGTCGCTGCGGGAGCCACGAGGGCCGTCCGGTGATCCGGGCGGCCCCGCTTGCATCGTGCCCCGCCGTCTCGCGTCAGTACGAGGCTTCGACGCCGAACACCAGCGCGCGAGGCGCGCCGGTCATGATGCCTTCCTGCCGATCCGTGATATACGTGCGATTCAGCACGTTCTTCAGCGCGACGGTCAGCGCCGAGGTGCGGGCCGCCGTCCGCAGCGGCAGTCGCGCGCTCGTGTTGAAGACGTGATATGCCGGAATCAGCCCGCGGCGACCTTGGGCGGATGGGGCGACGGAGTTCACGTCGTCGGAGTACTGCGACGATACCGCATCGGCGTCCACGCGAAGCCGCAGTCCGGTGAGGTGCCGCCACGCGACGCCGGCGTGCAGCAGGGAACGGGGCGCGAACGGGAGCCGCCGCCCGAGGATCGACTGGCCGACCTCGACCGTGCTGGTGCGGTCATCGTGGAAGCGGGCGACCGGGAGGAACGTCCAGGCGACATCAGATTCGAGCACGCCGGCCGGCGCGGGCCAGCGCTCGCCGAGCAGGCGGCTGATCGAGATTGCCGCGCCTACCTCGAGCCCCTCGTGTCGAGCGCGTCCGGCGTTCACGTAGCGCTGGCCGAGGCCGACCAGCGATCCCCGCACGACCTGATTGTCGAACGCGATGTGGAAAGCCATCACGTCCAGCCGTCCGATCGCGCCGAGATTCAGGCGGGCGCCCGCCTCGAGCATCACGCTGGTCTCGGCATCCACCTGTACGATCCCCTCGCCTGGCGCGGGATTCAGCACGTCGGCTGGCCGTGGCGGCGCGAATCCGCGGTGCACGCCCGTGACAAAGGTCAGCCGGCCGCGACTCGTGTCGCCGGGGGTCCAGGCGAGTCCAACCCCGGGCAGCACTTCCGTGTAGCGATCGCTGGCGCTCGTCGAGGCCAGGAGATTCCGGTTCTCCGCGCGCACCGTCTCCAAGCGGACGCCCGGCGTCAGGCTGAATCCGCCCCTGGAGAGGCGTTCGAGCACGAACGCGGAGGCGGCGCGCGTCCGCACCGCATTGTCGCGCGACAGCGGGCCGTCGCGCGCCGTCGCCGTGGCACCGTCACGTTCCTGCCGGCGCATGAGTTCATCGTGCACGCGCACGCCGATTTCGAGCGCGCCGCGCCACGACGACCAGGCATGGTCGAGCATCACGCGCGACTCGGCGCCGGCAAAGCTGTAGCGGCGCGGCCGACCCGTGTTGCCGCAGTCGTTCACGGAGACGGCACCAGGCGTGCAGCGAAATGCGCGCTCGTAGCTCGCACTGCCCAGGCGGTCGGCCGAAGTGCTCGCCTGCCGCCACGCCGTCCGCGACACCCGCTGATGATAGAGTTGCGTGCGCACCGTCGCGCGATCACCCACGACGAACTCGTGCACCGCCTGCGCCGCGCGTCGCGTGAGATCGAACACATCGTTGGGCAGCGAATTCTGGTACGGATCACGGGCGTACTCGTCCTGCGACAACCCGGCCTCGCCGTAGCGCGAGGCTTCGCGATAGTCGGCGAGGGAGAGCGCCAGCTGTTGCCGCATGCCGAGCGGCATGTGCGCCCGCAGCGAGAGGTCGTCCACCTGATGCGCGTGGCCGCGACGCGTGCCGTCCCCTGATCGTCGGCCGGCGTCCAGCACGACGCCGTTCCCCCGCCAACTGCCGCCGAGCGACAGGCGGCCGGCGCGATAGTCGCGGTCCCCACCGGACAGCGCGAGCCGTGCGTCGGGGTGCGGCGGCGGCGCGCGCCGCACGAAGTTCACGACGCCGCCCACCGTCTGCGGGCCAAAGGCGATCTGCGAGGCGCCCGTCACGACATCAATGCGCTCGAGCGCGTCGACCGGAGGATGGTAGTGCGCCGACGGATCGCTATACGGGCCCAGGTGAATGGGCATGCCGTCCTCGAGCAACAGGACGCGCTGGGAGCGGCGCGGCGGCAGGCCGCGAATCCCGACGTTGAGGTTGAGGCCGAAGGCATCTTCGTCCACCACATGCACCCCGGGCACGGAGCGGAGGGCCTCCTTTACGCTTGTCGCCGCCAGTGCGGCGAGCCGCGCAGCGTCGACCGACGATATGGCGCCGGGGTGCCCGCGACGCGCGCTCCCGGCCGCCGCCACCACCTCCACCGTCGCGAGCGGCCGACGCGCTTGGGTGAGCGAATCAGTGAGGTGTGCCGGTGTGGACGGCGCCGCCTGCGACGACATTGCGGTCGGGACGGCGACCCCCAGAGTGAACGCGGCGGTCAGAAGACGGTCGAGCGAACAACGACGGGGCGTGCGTGGCATGTGCGGCGGTGCGAGCGGGAGTCGGCAGTGATTGATGCGAGCAACGGCGAATGAGAATAGTACGCGCTCCGGCGCCGATCTCGCTGGTGGCCGTGCACACGCGAATCGGCGTACCGGCACAGCCCCGCGTGGCGCGTTCGCGCAGCCCGCACGCAGATTACCTGCACCATGCGCCAGACACTCGTCGCTCTCGTTCTTGCGGCCGCGCTCCCTGCCGCCGCCCCCTCCCAGACCATCGCGCCCTTCGACCTCGGCCGATCGCCGATCGCACTCAGCGGCGACGCGCGTCCCGGGCAGTTTGTGAGCGCCGTGGGCCGCCGCGCCATCGCCATGGGCACCGAGGACGGCGCCTTCGAGCTGTGGAGCTGGC
>CAYHCW010000411.1:0-3193 GCA_964355025.1 uncultured Gemmatimonas sp.
CCGTCTCGTCGAGCGGCAGCGCGCGCACCTGCAGCGCATTGAACTGCACCCGCACGGAAATATCATCCTGCCGCAGCGTGCCGAATCCGGCGGGCAGCGACGCGGTGTCGGCCGCCGCGCCTGCCTGCTGCGCGCCGAGTGCCCGCGCAGCAAGCGCGAGGGCGACGGTGGACACCAGCAGGGTGTGACGCATGCTCAGCCTACGTCGGCAGGAGTGGCAAGCAACGCCACCAGCGAGGCCGCCAGTTCATCGCGCCCCTCGCCGGTCACCGCGCTGCACGGGATGACCTGATCCTCTGCTACCCCGCAGTGGGCCGCAAGGGTCGTCACGCGGGCGGCGCGCTCGCGGCTCGACAGCTTGTCGATCTTCGTCACGACGACCAGCGTGGGCAGGCCAATTTCGGCCAGCAGGTCAAACATCCGCAGGTCCTCGGCGGTGGGGTCGTGCCGCGCATCCAGCAGCTGCACCACGCCCCGGAGGTCGGCGTTGTCCCGCAGGTAGCTCTCGATGAGGCGTCCCCACTCGCTCTTCTTCTCCTTCGACACCTTGGCGTAGCCATACCCGGGCAGGTCGGCCAGCACGAACGTCTTGTTGACGCTGAAGAAGTTGATTTCGCGTGTGCGGCCGGGGGTCTTGCTGACACGGGCAAACGCCTTGCGTCGCACCAGGCGGTTGAGCAGCGACGACTTGCCCACGTTGGAGCGCCCGCTGAACGCCACCTCGGGCAGCCCCGCCGGCGGACGCCAGCCGGCGGCCTCCACCATCCCGCCCAAAAAATCGAGATGCCTGATGATCAGGGGATCAACCGGTTTCTCCTGTGCCTCTGCCCCTGTGCGCTGGTCAGTCGGCATTAGTGCGTCACGTCGGGTGCAACGCCGGTGGAATCAGTGCCGGCCGCGGCGCCGCGGCGCTTGCGGGGCGCGAGGGGCGCCGACGGCAGCACCACCGGCAGCACGCGCAGCGCGATGGCCAGGACCTCATCCATGGTCTTCACCGGGTGGAAGCGCACGCCGTTTCGCACCTCCGGCGGCAGTTCCTCGAGGTCGCGCACGTTGCCGGCCGGGATGATGACGTGTTCCCCGCGCTGGCGATGCGCCGCCACCGCCTTCTCCTTGAGTCCGCCGATGGGGAGCACGCGGCCGCGCAGCGTGATCTCGCCCGTCATCGCCACGTCGCCGCGCACCGGCGTGCCGGTGAGCGCACTCACGATGGCCGAGGCCAGCGCGATGCCGGCGGACGGTCCGTCCTTGGGCGTTGCCCCGGCGGGGAGGTGCACGTGCACGTCCTTCGTCTTGGCGAAATCGGATGGCACGCCGAGGAGCTCCGCGCGCGAGCGGATGTAGCTGAGCGCCGCGCTCGCCGATTCCTTCATCACATCGCCCAGCGTGCCCGTCAGTTGCACGCGGCCACGCCCGGGCACCACCGTCACCTCGATCTCCAGCAGTTCGCCCCCCACCTGCGTGTAGGCCAGGCCCTGCGCCACGCCCACGCGATCCTCCGTCGTCACCACGTCGGGGTCATAGGGCGCCACGCCAAGCATCGCCCGCAGGTCGCCGGCGGCGATGGTGTCGTGCGGATGCTCCTCGGCGGGACGCTCAGCCCGGCGGCGCGCCACCTTGCGGGCCACGCGAGCGAGGCGCCGCTCCAGCTCACGCACGCCCGCCTCCCGCGTGTACTCGCGCAGCATCGCCGGCAGCGCGTCGCTTGCCCACGTCACCGACGCCGGCGCAATGCCGTGCTCGGTGAGCTGCCGCGGGATGAGGTGCCGCTGGGCGATGGCGAACTTTTCCTGGTCCAGGTAGCCCGGGATGCGAATGATCTCCATCCGGTCGCGCAGCGGCTCGGGAATGCCGGCCAGCGTGTTCGCGGTCGTCAGGAAGAGCACCTGCGAGAGGTCGTAATCGATCTCGAGAAAGTGGTCGTTGAACGCCTTGTGCTGCTCGGGATCGAGCACCTCGAGCAGCGCCGACGAGGGATCGCCGCGCCAGTCGCTCCCCAGCTTGTCCACCTCGTCCAGCAGGATCACCGGGTTCACGCTCTCGGCGCGGCGCATCGCCTGCAGGATGCGTCCCGGCAGGGCGCCAATGTAGGTGCGGCGATGGCCGCGAATCTCGGCTTCGTCCCGCACGCCGCCCAGCGACATGCGCACGAACTTGCGCCCCAGCGCCCGGGCCACGCTGCGTCCCAGCGACGTCTTGCCCACGCCCGGCGGACCCACCAGGCAGAGGATGGGGCCCTCCACCTTCCCGACGAGCGAGAGCACGGCGATGTAGTCGATGATGCGTTCCTTCACCTCGTCCAGGCCGTAGTGATCCTCGTCGAGGATCACGCGCGCGCGCGCGACGTCCAGCACGTCGTCGGTCCGCTCCGTCCAGGGAAGCGCGGCAATCCACTCCACGTAGTTGCGCGCCACCGAGGCCTCGGGCGACATCGGGGACATGCGCCGGATGCGCCGCAACTCCCGGTCGGCGCGCGCGCGCGCCTGCGTGGGGAGCTGTCGCGTGTTCAACTGGGACTCCAGCTCGGCGAGGTCGTCGCCTTCGTCGTCGCCCAGTTCGCGGTGAATGGCCCGCAGCTGCTCCTGCAGATAGAACTCGCGCTGGTTCTGGAACAGCGAGCCGCGCACGTCGTCCTCGATCTTGCGTTCGAGGCGCAGCAGTTCCGTCTCGCCGGCCGTGAGCTCGGTGAGGGCACGAAAGAGGTCCACCAGGCGTGGCGCTTCGAGCAGGGTCTGCCGGGCCTCGTGCCGCACGGCGAGGTGGGCGGCGATGCCGCAGCCCTGCCGCTCGGGGCTCGACGCGCCCTGCACCAGGGCGGCGACTTCGGGTGGCAGGCGCCGGTGCTGGGTGACGTACTCCTCAAACAGCGCCAGCGCCCGGCGCGCTTCGCCCTCCACGCCGTCGCCGGGCGTGCTGAGGAACGGCAGCGGACGCACATCGGCGCGCAGCAGCTTGGCTCCCGCGAGGAACTTCACCACCCGGGCGCGGGCGAGCCCCTCCACGAGCACCCGTGCGGCGCCGTTGGGCAGCCGGGTGTACTGGAGGACGCGCGCGAGCGTGCCGGTGCGAAACAGGTCGCCGGCCGCGGGCTCCTGCACGCTGCTGTCCTTCTGCGTGACGAGCAGCACCAGGTGGTCGCCCGCTTCGGCGGCCTCGAGCGCGGCCAGCGAGCCGGCGCGCCCCACGAGCAGGG
>CAYHCW010000412.1:0-3192 GCA_964355025.1 uncultured Gemmatimonas sp.
GCAGCCCCTGCGTCGCCATGCCGGCGGCAAAGGTCACGGCGTGCCCTTCGGCAATGCCGACGTCGAAAAAGCGCTGGGGGTGCGCCTTCTGCACGAGGTTCGTGCCCGTGCCGCTCGACATGGCCGCCGTGATCACCGCCAGCTGCTGGTGCTCGTCCATCAACTCGGCGAGGCCCTTGCCGAAGACCGTCGTGTAATTGGGATTGGCCGACGACGCCTTGAGCACCTTGCCCGTTGCCGGGTCGTGACCCGGCGGCAGCGCGTGCCACTTCTCGCCGTGTTCGCCGGCGGGGAATCCCTTGCCCTTCTGCGTGATGACGTGCACGAGACGCGGCCCCTTGAAGGCCCGCACCGCCCTGAACGTCTCGATCATGCCGTCGATGTCGTGGCCATCGATGGGACCGAAATACCGGAAGCCCAGCTCCTCGAACAGCACGCCCGGCGTGAGAAAGGCCTTCGCGCTTTCTTCCACCTTGCGCATGATGACGCGCATGTCGTGCAGCGGGCCCTTGCCCTTGGCGTACTGCTCGAAGATGTGGCCGATGCTGCCGCGCAGCCGGTTGTACAGCGGGTTCCGCTGCACCGACGTGAGATACTTGTGCATGGCACCCACGTTTGGCGCAATGGACATCTCGTTGTCGTTGAGCACCACCACGATGTCGCGCCCCGAATCGCCGGCGTTGTTCAGGCCTTCGTAGGCGAGACCGCTCCCGAGCGACCCGTCGCCAATGACGGCGACGACCTTGAAGTCTTCCTTGTTGAGGTCGCGTCCGGCGGCGATGCCGAGCGCCGCCGAGATGGACGTCGCGGCGTGCCCGGCGCCAAAGGCGTCGTACGGACTCTCACTGCGCTTCAGGAAGCCCGACAGGCCGTCCTCCTGCCGCAGCGTCGTCATGCGGTCGCGGCGTCCCGTAAGCACCTTGTGCGGGTACCCCTGGTGGCCGACGTCCCAGACCAGCTGGTCGCGCGGCGTGTCGAACGCGTAGTGCAACGCGATGGTCAGCTCCACCACGCCAAGGCCGGCGCCAATGTGGCCGCCGGTGTTGGAGCACGACGCAATGAGGAACTCCCGCACCTCGTCGGCGAGCTGCCGGAGCTCGGGAGACGAGAGGCCCTTGAGGTCGGCCGGGGAATCGATGCGCGAGAGGAGGGTCATGGGCAGAGCGGCACTCGGTAGAGATGCATTATTGTGACGGGCGGCGCCAGCGGGTCACGACCGGCGGGCGACGATGAACTGTGCGGTGGCCTGCAGTGCGGCGGTGAGCACGCCCGCTTCGGCGAGTGCCGCGCACCCTTCCTGCACCAACGCCTCGGCCCGCGCGATGGCTCCTTCGACGCCCAGCAGGGCGGGATACGTGCTCTTCTGATACGCGAGGTCCTTGCCCGCCGTCTTGCCCAGCTCGTCGCTGGTGGCGGTGACGTCCAGCACGTCGTCGGCAATCTGGAAGGCCAGCCCGATGCAGCGGCCGTAGCGGCCAAACGCGGCGAGTCGCTCGCCCTCGACACCCGCCGCGCGGGCGCCCAGTTCCACCGACGCTTCAATGAGCGCGCCGGTCTTGCACCGGTGAATCCGCTCGAGTTCGTCGTACGACAGCTGTTGGCACTCGCCCTCGAGGTCGAGCAGCTGGCCGCCAATCATGCCGCCGCCGCCCGAGGCTCGCATCAAGGTGCGCACGATGGCGCCGCTGGCCGCCTCGCTCAGCCCCAGCGCGCAGGACGCGTCCCACGCCGCGCGCGCGGCGAGCGGCACCATGGCCATGCCCGCCGCCGTCGCCACCGACACGCCGAACACCTTGTGCACCGTCGGGCGTCCGCGCCGCAGGTCGTCGTCGTCCATGCAGGGCAGGTCGTCGTGCACCAGCGAGTACGCGTGCACCACTTCCACCGCCGCGGCCAGCGCCGACACGTCGCCCGTGCCGCCGCAGGCGTCGAACGCCGACGACACCAGGATCGCGCGCAGGCGCTTCCCTTCGCCAAGAATCGAGTACCGGATGGCGTCGGCGACCGCCGCGTCCACGCCCGGCAGGTAGTGCGCACAGAACGCGTCGAGCGAGCGCGCCACCTGCGCGCGCTCCACCGAGAAGTCGGGCACGGCGCTAGTTGCCGGCATCCCGCTCCTTCAGCGCGCCATCGGCCTGCTCCACCAGCGTCGTCACGCGCCCTTCGGCCTTGGCCAGCGCGTCCGAGGCCGAGCGCAGGCGCGTGATGCCCTCCTCGAAGAGCGCCAGCGACTCATCGAGCGACAAGTCGGCCCGGTCGAGCGCACTCGCGATTTCTTCCAGGCGCTGCAGGTTGGCCTCGAACGTCATCGCGCCACGCCCCGCGCCGTGGGCGCGGCGCCGGGGCGCACCGCGTTCGCGGTGGCGTCCACCTCACCGTCGCGCAGCACCAGCGCAAAGGGCTGGCCCGGCGCAAAGGCAGTCGCCGAACCGAGCGCGTGGCCCTGCGCATCACGCGCCACGGCATAGCCGCGCGCCAGCGTGTTGAGCGGACTCAGCGCGTCGATGCGCCCCGCCACCTGCTGCACGCGCGCGCGCCGCCGCTCGACACTGCGCCGCGCCCGGATCGAGAGGTCGCCGGCCAGGCGCCGCAGGTCGCGCCGCGCGATCGTCGCGCGGCGCTGCACGCCGGTGATCATCGTCTGCCGCAACCCGGCGATCCCCGCCACGAGGTCGTCGAGCACCGGCACCGCCGCTTCGGCCGCCGCCGACGGCGTGGCCGCGCGCAGGTCCGCCACGAGATCGGCGATGGTGACGTCCACTTCGTGCCCCACCGCGCTGATGGTCGGCAGCGGGCACTCGGCAATGGCCCGCGCCACCGCCTCGTCGTTGAACGCCCACAGGTCTTCGCGCGATCCGCCGCCGCGCCCGATGATCACCACATCGGCGCCGCGCCAGCGCGCCACGCGCTCGAGGGCCGCGACAATCGACGCCGGCGCCGACTCGCCCTGCACCGCCGCCGGCACCACGATGACGTCCACCGACGCATTGCGCCGGCGGATCACCGAGACGATGTCGTGCAGCGCCGCGCCATCGGGGCTGGTGATCACCGCCACGCGCGTGGGGAACTGCGGAATCGGCTTCTTGCGCGCGGGGTCCAGCAGGCCGTCCTTCTCCAGCCGCGCGCGCGTGGCCTCAAAGGCCTTGCGCCACAGCCCTTCGCCCTCGGCTTCGAGCGCGCGCACCATGAACT
>CAYHCW010000413.1:0-3185 GCA_964355025.1 uncultured Gemmatimonas sp.
TTGGTCATCGGCCACGTGCGCGCGTTCCACGGGCACGCATGCCGTTTCCCCTTCCATTCGGCTTCCGCGCTGAACAGCGGGTCATCGAGGCTCGACGAGGGCACGGGAAAGTCGCTCCAGAACAGCCGGGGGTTCAGCAGCGACTGCTTGAGACCCTTCACGTGCGATTCATCGACGATGTCGGTGAAGTACGGATAGAAACAGACCGCGGCCTTCACCCCCGTGCGTCCCGCGCCGTCGGGACGCACGTCGGAAAACATCCCGGCGTCGGCGTCCCACATCTCGTCGCGCACCGCGTCGCGCGTGCGCGTCGCCAGCGCCTTCCACTTGGGAGCGTCGCCGCCGCCGCGCGCCGCGTGGCGCTCGAGCGTGCGCAGCAGCACGTAGGCGTACACCGTGACGTCGATCCCCTTGAGCCGAATGCGGTTCTCCCAACCATGGCGATCGGCGTCGGAATCCACGGCCTGATACCGGCTCATGAACTCCTGCCCCGTCTCGAACTGGTCCACCACGTCGAACATGCCGGTGCCGTCGGCGTCGCGCGCCCGCACCAGCCAGTCGGCGAAGCGCGCCATTGCCGGGTACAGCTCGGCGATGAACGCGTCGTCGGGCCACGCGGCGTCGAGCGCCATCAGGGCGCCGCCCCAGTCGGCGTGGTAGTAGTCCGTGCCGGTCAGGTGGTTGGCATAGACCCGGCCATGCAGCGAGCCGTCCTCCTTCTGGTTGCCAAAGAAAGTGCGGAGCACACCCTGCGCGTGCGCCGGGTCGTCGAGCCAGCGCAGTTCGCGCGCGTGGCACTGCGCCGAGTAGGAAATGGGCTGGTGAAAGAATCCGGGACCCTCGCACATCGACGGCCAGCGATGATTCCCGTGGCCCCCGGCGGTGGCGTTGAGGTGCAGGCCGTACCAGCGATACCAATAGTAGGTCTCGAGGTACGGGTCCGAGCAGCGCAGCTGCGGGACGCGCTCGAACCAGGCGTGCCAGCGGCGGCGGCTCGCGCCAGCGATGGTGCCGTGCGTGGGGCGCACCGGGCGCACCGGGTCAGCGCCGCGCAGCGCCTCGTCGTCGGCCGTGATCCGCATGGCAAAGACGGCGGACGCCCCCTGGTACTCGATGTCCACCGCGCGATGCACGGCCGCATAGAACAGACCGTCGCTCGAGAGCCCCTCGTCGCGCACCTCGCGCGGCAGCGCGTCGGCGCGCCACTTCTCCCCAAACGGCGTGAAGCGCCAGACCGGCTGCGACGCACCCTGTTCGCTGCGGTACGCCGCCCAGCTGGTGGCACCGCCCACGCACGCGAGTTCGGCCCGTACCCGCATCGGTTGCGCGCGACGGTCACTCAACACCCGCGGAAAGCACAACGCGTCCCTCCAGCTCGCCTCGCCCAGGGGCACCGACGCGCCCTCCTGCGCCGTCCACGCCACCAGGTGCACGCGAACGGGCGCAAACGAGGCAAACCGCCATTCGGACACGAAGACCCCGCCCGGATGCACCGTGCGCACCTCGGTGGCGGTGATCCCCGAGCCCAGCTTGTAGGTGACCGTGAGGTCGGCGGGTGTCCAGCGCCGCGACGTGGCGCGCGCCGGTATCTCCTGTCCGTCGGCGTCGAGCACCGTGACCGTGAACAGTGGCGCAAAGGCGTACTGGTAGACGGTGCCCTCGTCCCAGTAGCCGGGCGTGTCGAGCCAAACCGGGTAGGTCGGCGCAAACAGGGTGCCGTCGCCGGCGCCCAGATACCACTTGTCGTCGCGTGCGAGGTGTTCGATGGGGTCGAGCATCAACCGTCAGGGTGGCGTCGGCTCAAAGGTCGCACGGGGCGCAGCGAGGGACAATGTGCAAAAGAGTACTACAGAGTACTACAGAGTACTACAGAGAACTACAGAGGCCCGCTCACTCTGTGGTTCTCTGTCGTTCTCTGTCGTTCTCTGTCGTTCTCAGTTCTTTAGAACCCCTGTGCCCGTCTTGGCGCCCGTCGCCGCCGGCGCCTCTCCACGCTTGCGAATCTCGGCCAGCGCGGCGTCCGCCGCCTCGGAGTCCTTGCGCACCTGGGCCACCATGTAGATGCCAAACCACGGCGCGGCGAGCTGCGGCGAAAGCGCGGCGGCTTTCTCGAACTCCGTCAGCGCCAGCGCGTAGTCCTTGGCGCGGTAGGACGCGTTGCCGGCGTCGATGGCCTTCTGCGTTTCCGGCGTCAGCGAAGGCGCGGGCGCGACATTCGCGCCGGCCATCCCGCCGGCCATCCCGCCGGCCGCGCCGCCGACCGTCGCCGACCCGGAATCTGCCAGCAGACCGTCGTCGGCGTCCTGCTTCGCGCCACACGCCATCACTCCCGTCGCCACGATCACCAGCGCCGCCATCGAGGCGCGCCGGAGTAGTTCCCGTCGTCCCATCTTCGCTCGCCCCTGAGCCTGAGTGGCTAGTCTTGAATTGTGTCGTCACGTCCTGCATCGGCTGTGCCGCCGACCGCCGGCGAAGCCGGCGCCGCCGTCCACCGCCGCACCAGCAACACGATCAACCCGGCCCCACCGAGCACCAGCAGCGCCGGCAATGCGTATACCACCAGGTTGAACCCGCTCGCCTGCGGCGAGAGCAAAATCCACTCGCCGTACTTCGAGATGAAGTAGTCCTTCACCTGCTGCTCGCTTTCGCCCGACGCCAGCCGCTCCTTCACCACCGTGCGCATCTGCTGCGACAACTCGGACGGCGAGTCCTGAATGGAGAGCCCCTGGCAGACGGGACAACGAAGCTCCGAGGCCACCGTCTTGGTCTTCTCCTCGAGCACGGGATCGTTCTTCTGCGCATCGCTGAGCGAGCCCTGCACCTGCACGCGCAGCGCGCCCGAGTCCTGCGGCGCCCCCTTGGGAGCGGCGGGCAGCGCCGGCGCCTGTGCCGTGACCACCGTCGTGACCAGCATCCCCGCCACCGTCGCCCACCGCACCGCACGCACCACACCACGAGAGCGTTTCATCGTCCGGTCCTCGCCTTCACGTCCTTGCCCGCCGCATCAGCCTTGGCGCTGTCACCGGTGCCGCCCGGCACCGCGGCCGGCGCGGCGCCCGCAACCATCAGCGAATCGATCTTGCGACGCAGCACCGTGGTCGTCACCGGCCCGGTGTGTTTGTACGCCACCCGGCCGTTCACATCCAGAAAGAAGGTCTCAGGCACGCCGTACAGCCCGTAGTCGA
>CAYHCW010000414.1:0-3184 GCA_964355025.1 uncultured Gemmatimonas sp.
GGAGCGCGTCGATGAGCCCGGCCCTGCGGTCGCGGTCAGTGGCGAACGAGGCGGCGACGCGGCGTGCGAGGTGGCGATAGTGGGCGACGGGGTCGGCCATCGCGGCGAGGGCGGTTGCTGCAGCTCGTGTCCAGAAGCGGAAGTCGATGGAGGCGTCGGCGGCGAGGGCGCGGTCGACGGCGACCTGGGCGTGCTCGGTCGCGGTGGTCGCGGCGCGCGAGTCCCGCAGCTCCCGGTTGAGCGCTGCGAGGGTGAGGTCGCCGTGGCGCAGTCGGATCTCGAGGAGGTGCTCGCCCATGCGCTCGAGGTCGAGCTTGGTATCGATGTTGCGGACGATTCCGGCGAAGTAGCGTCCGTGCTCGGCGTCCGGGGGCAGCGTGCCGCGCTCGAATCGGGCGCGAAAGACAGCAGTTGCCCGCAGGATGGCGTCCATACCGTATCGGGCCAGGGAGCAGGCGAGGTGTCCCTTCGCATCGGGGATGCCGAAGTCGGCGAGGGCGCCATCGAGGAGGGCGCGACGGATGGGATCGGCCTTCTGGGCTCGGGTCTGGCGCGCCAGCTCCTCCCGGCGATGCAGCTCGGCGAGGTGTTCCTTGGCTGCGGCGACCTGGTCCTCGGTGGGCCGGTCCTGGGCATATGCGGTGGCAGGAGAGCGGCCGTCGAGCTTGGCCCGGGGTTTCCCATTGCGGGCCCAGGCCCAGATGAGAAAGAGCAGAGCCACATACGAGCGCGCCCGCTCGCGGGGTGTGTCGCCTCGGATGACGAGGGGTGGCGCTGTCTGTTGAAACAGACCGAACGAGCCTTCGAGGGGGGCCTTCGCCTGCCCGCGGCCCGGTGTGGCTCTGAGCAGCTCGGTGGGCGTGATGCCGTCCTTCACTTCGGCGGAGAGGTTCGGAGCCTTGTTGTCGAGGGTCATCGTCAGCGGCGCCTCACCCGTGGTCTGTTTGCCGTGCTCGAACGCCGCCAGGACGGCCGCGGCATCCTCGGTGTCGGTGGCCACGATACCCACCGTGGCGTTGGTGGCCGGATCGGAGATGACCTCGAGGTTGAACACATGCCAGACGCCGTCGAGAGACAGCGCGATGGTGGTGCCATCGCCGAGCCACTGGGCGCCGGGGAAGAGCTTGCGCCAGGTGTCGCGCGACCACGGAGCGTCGTTGCGACCCCGCGGTTTGCGGTGCCGCAGCCCGGCGGCCTGGAGCACGTTGCCGACGAATGTGTCGCCGACGGTGAGTCGTTGATCGTGGCGAAGCATGCGACAGAAGTCCTGGAAGCAGCCCTCCCAGGTGGGCCAGAGGGCGAGGATGGTGGCGATATCGGGCCGCGCCGATTCGAATGCCGGCGCGACGGCGGGCTCTTCGGCGGTCGATGGATCGGCTCCGGTGGCGGGCACACGCAGCCAGTCCTTGAGGGTGCCCTGCGAGACGCCGGCGGCGTCGGCGAGTTGGAGCACGGTCAGCGACTCCGCGACGGCGCCGGGCGCGACGAGGCCGGCGACGAAGCGGCGCAGCCCGTCGCTGTAGCGGCGCCGGTCTCCTGTGCCGGTCACGGCGCCGGGGTGCTCCATCAGGAAGTCGCGGACGGCTTGAAGCACCGCCACAGTGGCCGCGCCGGAGGCCGATTCGGAGGCAGATGACGGCTCGGGTGCAGGTCGACCGGCGGGGGCGACGAGCGCCGCGGCCACCTCGCGCAGGCGCGGCAGCAGGGCGTAGGCCTGGCTGCGGCCCGCACCCGTGACGGCAAGGACGCCGGCCACGGTCGAGGGCCAGGGCTGGTCCCCGAGGATCTCACGGGCGAGGAGAAGCACGGCGGCGTGAACAGAAGGCTTGGCGTCGGAGGGGGTCGGCGGTAGGGTCAACGGGCGCGTTTTCTGTGTTTGGGGGTGGGCGAACGCTTGGTAACGCCCGTCTACCGCCTCGCATCAGACTGCGCGCGCTATTTCGTGGCTGGGCCCGAATTGGGCGCGGCCAGGAGCCGCTGCCCCATCAGCCAGATTTCGAGCTGGCCGGCCCGGCTGGTCACGCGGAACAGGTCGAGCAGGCGCTCGCCGACGGGGACCGGCTCGCCGGTGAGGTTGGTCGCGTCGACGCCGTGTCCGGCCTCGATCTGGGCCAGCACCTCGTCGGCGCGGCCGAAGTAGCGATCCGCCGGCACCAGCAGGCCGCCCAGGGCGTGGTGGGTGCGCCGGAAGTTGTAGAACGACACCCAGACCCGCAGCCGGCGCTGCGCCTCGCCCAGGTCGAAGAACTTCTCGACGTTGAACAGCTCCTTCTGGATGTTGCCGTTGAGGACCTCCAGTTTGCCGTTGCTCTGGGGGCGCTGGGCGATGAGCTGGTCGATCTCCAGCTCTTCGAGCAGCCGCGTGAACTGCCCGATGCCCTTCCAGGCGTAGAACGCGCTGCCGCCGTCGGACATGGCCTTCTCCGGCCGCCCGTGCCGGGTGATGGACTCCTCGAACGTCTCGATGACGGCGGCGACTCGCTCTCCCTCCCAGAGCGCCGCCCCCACGATGAAGCGCGAGTAGTCGTCGATGAGCAGCAGCACGTAGACCTTCTGCAGGTGGACATGCCGATGCAGGAAGTCCAGGTGCCACAACGCGTTGGGCCGCGTCGCCTCGTAGTTGTTGTCGGCGGCCTCTCGACGGATCGTCGGCGTCACATAACCGTGCGCCTCCATCACCACCCGGCACGAATGCACGCTGACCTTGTGACCGGCGCGGCGAAGCTGGTTGCGAACCTGGCTCGGCCCCAGCCCTGGGTGCGCGCGCCACTCGTGCAACACGCGGCGCTCGCGCTCGTCGGCCGGGTTCGTGTCCGGACCCGTCGTCGGCGCCGGTGCCGTTCCGCCCGCCGCCGCCGCCGCGGTCTTTCGCTTCCAGTCACGGATCGAGAAGCGCGAGGCGCCGAACTTCGCGGACGCCGCCGTCGGGCCGTGTTCGCAGGCGTACTCGAGGATCTGGGCGCGCTGCGACGGTGTGTAGATCTTGGCGACACACGGGGTGTGCTTGGTCGACGGCGCCGGCGGTGCAGGCGGCGG
This sequence comes from uncultured Gemmatimonas sp., assembly GCA_964355025.1. Taxonomy (GTDB): domain Bacteria; phylum Gemmatimonadota; class Gemmatimonadetes; order Gemmatimonadales; family Gemmatimonadaceae; genus PNKL01. The sequence goes on from CAYHCW010000414.1 coordinate 3,037, forward strand.
CACCGGGTCGGGAGTGGTTGCTGGCTTCGGCACGGCCACGGGCTTCGGCACGGCCACGGGCTTCGGCACGGCCACGGGCTTCGGCGGGGCCACGGGCTTCGGCACGGCCACGGGCTTCGGCACGGCCACGGGATTCGGCGCGGCCACC
>CAYHCW010000415.1:0-3175 GCA_964355025.1 uncultured Gemmatimonas sp.
ACGGCTTCCGCCTGCGTCATCAGGCCCTTGATGAGGCCCGGAAAGACGAAGCGATGAAGGGGAAGCACGGCCCACCAGTACAAGTAGCCAATGACACCGTCGGGATCGAAGAAGGCCGTCTGCTCCACGCGGCATCCGCCGGGATCGGGGAGCACCTCGAACTGCAGCCACGCCCGGCCGGGCAGCTTCATTTCGGCCCGGAGCCGCAACAGGTGCCCGGGTTCAAGGGCCTCCACGCGCCAGAAGTCCAGCGGGTCACCAACCCTCAGCTCCCGGGGATGGCGGCGGCCGCGACGCATGCCCACGCCGCCGACCATGCGGTCCATCATGCCCCGAAGCTGCCAGAGCATGTTGCCCACGGGCCATCCCTCCTCGCCGCCCAGCGTGCAGATGGCGTCGAACATCTGCGACGGGGTGGCCTTCACGCGTCGCCGATAGCGGTCCAGCAGCATGCCCTCGTGCGAACCGAGCACGGCAGCTTCCGGCTCGTCCTGAGTCAGGCTGGAGAGGCTGGACGCCCACGTCGTCTCGACACTGTCCTCGGCCATGCGAGTGAGGGCGAGCCGCAGTGCCTCATCATAGCCGGTGGGTTTCACGCCGAAGACGGTCCGCGCCCTGTCGTCGCGCACCACCACCTCGGTCTGCAGGCTCTCCACCAGCGGCTGCGCAATGCTGAACGGAATGGGCGTCAGCAGGTCGACCCAGCGGCCGCTGAGTTGCGGCTTCGGCACGGGGAGCGAGATGATGAAACGGCGCAGCCCCCGGATGCGGGCGTAGCGCAGCATCAGTTCTCGATACGTCAGGACATCCTGGCCGCCGATTTCATAGATGCCGTCGGCGGTGGGATGATCCAGGGCTTCCACGAGGTATTCCAGCACCGACCGGATGCCGATGGGCTGGCAGCGGGTGTCCACCCAGGTGGGCGCAACCATGACGGGCAGGCGTTCGATGAGATGACGGATCATCTCGAAGCTGGCGCTCCCGGAGCCGACGATGACGGCCGCCCGGAATTCGATCGTCGGCACGCCGCCATACGAGAGGCAGCGGCCCACCTCCTGCCGCGACACGAGGTGCATGCTCTGCACCAGGTCGGGATCGCCCAGTCCTCCGAGGTAGATGATGCGCTTGACGCCGGCCTGCGCGGCGGCGTGCCCGAAGGCGAGCGCGGTCAGCCGGTCGCGTGCCCGAAAGGCCTGCCCCGCAGCCATGGAGTGAACCAGATAGTAGGCGACGTCGATGCCCTGCAGCACGCGCGCCGCGTCCTCGGGATCTTCCAGGTCCCCCTGCACGATTTCGACGCCGGGCCACGGATACCCCTCGAGTCGGCTGGGATTCCTGGCGACACAGCGCACCTGATGACCCCTGGCCAGCAGGCGCGGCACCAGTCGCCCGCCGATGTAACCGGTGGCGCCGGTGACCAGCACGCGCAGTGCTCCAGGGGGACTCATGACAGGAAGATGGAAGGCGCGTCGGCTGACCGCCAATCGGCGTGCATCGGAGAAACCAGTGGCAATGGCGTTTTGGCAGCGGGGTTGATGCGTCTGCGATCTTTCATAACTTGTCGATGTCGTCCTCGCCGCGCGGTGCAACCCCGACTCCGGTGCCCACGAATGACTTTCATCAGGCTCGTCGTCACCGGCATCGTTCTGCCGATAGCAGTCGCCGCGCAGTCTCCGGTGACCCTCACGCTCGGCGGCGCCGCCCGCATGGCCGTGCAGCAAAGCGGAGCGTCAGCCATCGCGCGCACGCGTGTCGATCAGGCCGAGGCCCGTGTGAAGCAGGCGCGCTCGGCGCTGATGCCTACCGTGTCGGCGAGCGCCGGCGAGAGCGAACGCAACCAGAACACGGCCACCTTCGGGTTCTCGTTCCGCGATCCGCTGGGAAAGCCGGTGTTCAGCCCGGACGGTCAGGTCCTGCCGCCAATTCACGTGCTCGACCTTCGTGGTCGGGTGCAGGCAAGCCTCGTCGATTTCTCGGTCCTCGCCAAGCTCCGCACCGTGCGCTCGCAGGTTGGCGTCGCCGAGGCCGAGGCGGTGGGCGCGGGCGATCAGGCCGGAGCATTGGCCGCCGCGGCGTACGTGCGCGCCGCGCGCGCCGATGCCGCGCTGGGGGCGCGCATCGCCGACTCCACGCTCGCATCGGAGCTGGTGAGCATCGCCAACGATCAGTTGAAGGCCGGCGTGGGTGTGGCACTCGATGTCACGAGGGCGCGCAGCCAGCTTGCCGCATCGCGCGCGCAGCTCATCAGCGCGCGCAACGAACGCGACCGCGCCCGCCTCGAACTGCGCCGCGTCATTGGCCTCGCACCGGGCACAGAGCTCTTTCTTGCCGACTCGCTGATGGCGCTTCCGGTGAACGCTGCCGTGCCATCGGCCGAAGAGGCCACGAGTGTCGCGCTTGCGCGCCGCGCCGACATTCGCTCGGCGGTGGCGCAGAAGCTGGCCGCCGAACGGCAAGTGTCGGCCACGAGGCTCGAGCGGCTCCCGACGCTGGGCGTCTTTGGCGACCAGGGTGCCATCGGCAACGCCACCGGTCACCTGCTGAACACCTACCAGTGGGGACTCCAGGTTTCGGTGCCCGTATTCGACGGCTTCCGCCGCGAGGGCCGTGTGCAGGAGCAGCGCGCGCAGGTGCACGAAGCGGACGCGCGCCGCCGCGATCTGGAGGCCCAGGCCGCCATCGACGTGCGCGGTGCGTTGCTCGACCTCGCCTCGGCCCGCGAACTGCTCGTGGCCGCCGAGGAGCGGATGGCGCTCGCGCAGCAGGAACTGCAGCAGGCGCGGGAGCGGTTCACGGCGGGGGTGAGTGGCAACGCCGACGTCATCACCGCGTCGCTCGGCATGAATGCCGCGCGCACGCTGATGGTGGATGCGCGCGCCGGGTTCCAGGCGGCCCGCGTGATGTTCGCACGCTCGCAGGGCGCGGTCACCGACTTGCCGTAGGCGTCCGCACTGGCGCGCCGACCCGCGCCGCCATCAGAATTCTCACGGCGCGGCACAACCAGCCGGGCGTGCCTAACGCTCGCGCCCGGTTACGTGTTTGAGGAACTGGATGCGAGAACCCACCCGCGAGTCGGCAACTGACGCAGAGGAGACGGCGTTGGTCGAACGCGCGAGGCGCGGCGACCCGGCGGCGTTCGACGCGCTGGTCCGTCGCCATCTCCCGGGTGCTCTCG
>CAYHCW010000416.1:0-3160 GCA_964355025.1 uncultured Gemmatimonas sp.
CCGGGCGACCGCGTGCTGGTGCGCGAGGGCACCTACCGCGAACCGACGCTGGTGGCGATACTCGATGCCGCCGATGACGTGACGGTGCGCGGGCGTTCCCTTCGCATTGCACGCGCGAGAGGGCGCGTCGGCGGCCGGCGTCATCGCCCTGCTGGCGGCCGGGGTGGGCCTTTCGCTGGCGTTTGCCGCCATCGCCACGTGGATCGCGCTGCTGACCGACGACCGGCTCAAGGGCGTGGGGATTGCGCTCGGTACCTGGCTGGCGGCGACGGTCGTGTACGACGGCTTGGTGCTTGGCGCGGCAGCCGCCTTTGGCGATTATCCATTGGAGCGTCCGCTGCTCGCGCTCATGTTGGCCAACCCGGTGGACGTGGCGCGCGTGCTAGTCCTGACGCAGCTCGACGTCTCGGCCCTGATGGGATACACCGGGGCGTTGTTCGAGCATACCTTTGGCACCGCGTTGGGCACGAGCATTGCCGCGGCGGCGCTGGTCGCCTGGATTGTCGTTCCGCTTGGCATGGCCGAGCGTCGTTTTCGTCGTCGCGATTTCTAGCGGTCCTTCACATACCACTCAGGAGCATTCATGCGCTCATCGATTCGCCTGGCCATCCTCGCCACCCTGGTCACGGCCGCGTGCGGAGGGGGCGACAAGACCGCCGCCGACTCCATGGCCGGCATGCCGATGCCATCGGCCGCCGCGACCATCAGCGGTCCCATCGAGCCGACGGCGGGCGGAAAGGTCATCGAAATCGAGATGACCACCGACGACAAGGGCAACTACTTCACGCCCGCCGAGGTTGAAGCCAATCCGGGCGACGTGCTGCGCTACAAGCTGGTGATCGGCGTGCACAACGTGAACTTCCTCGCCGACTCGAACCCCGGCGCGGCCGGTCTGCCGCCGGCCAGCGCGCTGTTGCAGCTCCCCGGCCAGACGCACGACATCGCCGTGAGCCTCGCCGAGGGCAAGTACTTCTTCCAGTGCGACCCGCATGCCGCGCTTGGCATGAAGGGCCACCTGACGGTCGTCAAGAAGTAGCGTAGCGGTCCTTCCACCGCTGCACGCGTTCGAGCACGTCGTTGACCGTGATGCGTGGCATCCGGTCGCGACGGTTCTCCATGGAGATCGGATAGTCCTCGCCGGGTTCGCCGTAGGCGTCGATCATCAGGTCGCGGAACTTGCGGTACGGCCCCACGCGCTTGGGGTTGGAGTATCCGATCAGCGAAATCACGGGCCGGTCGAGCGCGACGCTGACGTGCAGCGGCCCCGTGTCGGGCGAGAGCACCAGGGCGGCCGCGTCGAACAGTCCGACGAGGCCGCGCAACCCGCCCTGTCCGAGCGCGCTGACGGGCTTCGTGCGCGCCTGCTCGAGGATCACGTGCTCGGCGTGCAGTTCGCGCGGCGACCGCGCGCCGACCAGCACGGGCTGCAGTCCAAAGTCGCCGTGCAGCGCGTCGCACACCTGCGCCCACCGTTCGGGGAGCCAGTCCTTCTGCGGCTTGCTCGTCGCCACTACGATGGGCGCGATGGGGCGGTCGAACCGCGCCAGAAAGTCGCGCTGCCACTCGCGCTCCGCGTCGTTCCACGGCCCGAGGTTCCACGTCACCGGCTCGTGTGGCACGCCGAGCCAGTCGGTGAACTCGAGGTACTGGTCCTGCACGTGCTGCATGGCGCGCGCGTGCACGCGGTGCGTCGTGAACAGCCAGTTGAGGTCGCGCGCGCGCGCCAGGTCGAACCCGAGTTTTACCGGCGCGTTGGCGAATCCCGTGATGACGCCGGCCTTGAAGTAGACCTGGAGGTTGAGCACGACGTCGAACGCGCGTGCGCGCAGCTGTTCGCGAATCTCGAGCAGTCCGGCGACGCCCTTGGCGCGGTCGAACAGCAGGATCTCGTCAACCAGCGGGTGCCCGCGCACAAGCGCAGCGGGGCCGGGCTGCAGGACCCACGTGACGCGGGCCGCGGGATGATGGCGCTTGATGGCGTGGATCACCGGCAGCACGTGCACCGCGTCGCCGACAGCGCTCATCATCACGATGCACACGCGGTCGAGGGCCACGACCGGCGGTCGCGTCACGAGTCCACCCACGATCGCGTCGCCAGGCGCATCAGCGCGTCGTCCCCAAGGTCGAGGCCTCGCTCGGCGTTCCACTTGCGCGCCGAGCGCGCGAACCGTGCGAGGTTGCGCGCCGCGACGTGCGTGTCCTTCACGAAGCGGACGCGGTCAACGTCGAGCACGTACGCGGTCGCCGCCGCGCCCTCGCCGGCGATGTAGACGTTCTTCACGTTCAGGTCAGCGTGCTGGGCGCCGCAATCCGACAGCGCGCGCAGGAGCACGGCCACGGCGTCGATGACGGCGTGGCGGGCGGCGCTCGAGGTGGCTGCCCGCCAGGCCTCGGGAAGGTCGCAGCCGTCAGGCAACCGTCGCGTCATCAGGTCGCTGCGCGCCAGGATGCCGGCCACCGGATGCACGGCGTACGCGATGACTTCGGGCGTCGGCACCCCGCACGCGGCCAGGCGCACCGCCGTGGCGAGTTCTCGCGGCGCGCGCGTCGGCCGTGGAAACAGGTCGCCGGTCACCGCGGCGAACAGGCCGCCGTGCCGCGTGTGGCGCACGACGACTGCGGTGCTGGCCTGCGACTCGGCCCCGGCGGGGAGCCGCGTGGCCCATGCCACACCGCGTCCGCGCAGTTCGTGGCGCGTCGGCTGCGCGGCCGCCCAGGCGAAGAGTGAGCCATGCGCCCGCAGCGCCTGCGACAGCGCGGTCGCCGCCCATTCGCGTGCCACGACGTACACCGCACCGTGCCTGCTCCGGGAATACCCCGGAGGAAGGGCGCGAGCGCTCACCGCCGAACGCGGAAAGCGGGCACGGGCTGGCTCTTGTTCTTGAGCTCCAGCGGTTCCAGCGCGTCCAGCGCCGGCGGACTGACCAGCACCTTCCGGAACTCCTCGGAAATGATGATCTCGCCGCCCTTCGCCTTGGAGCAGAGCCGGCTGGCGACGTTCACCGTGTCGCCGATGACCGTGTACTCGAGACGGCGTTCCGAGCCGATGTTGCCGGCAAACGCCTCGCCATAGTTGATGCCGATGCCAATCTGCACCTCGGGGCGCCCTTCGGCGCGCCACCGCGCGTTCAGCAGGTCCAGCTGCTGCATCATGTCGATG
>CAYHCW010000417.1:0-3159 GCA_964355025.1 uncultured Gemmatimonas sp.
GCTATACTGGCGCTTGCCCAGCCTTGACCAGGGGACTAGCATTGTGGCCCTGGGCGTCCGTGTCCAGCAAGCCTCTATACTATAGATGTCTCATCACATGACTTTTCGCATTCTTGGCCCGCACGAACGCGGGCGTTTTGCGCCCGACGCGTGGGGGCACCTGCTCGCCTTGAACGGAGCCGGAATTCTCAACGCGATGGAACTCGAGCAGGTGATCGAGCGCGCGATGGTGCATCTCGAAGGACGCATTGCTCTCGACGACCTGCGCGCGCTGATGGAGAGCGGCGGGATCGAAGACTCAGGTACGCTTCCGGAACCCGGGGCACTTCACTAGACCCATGGCTGCCAAAAAGAAGACACCCACCGCGCGCAAGAAGTCGGCGCCGAGCAAGACCGCCGCGCCCGGTGAGGATGCGCCAACGCCGGCGGCGAAGAAGAAGGCCGCGGCCAGGAAAGCCGCGCCCAAGAAGACGGCGGCCAAGAAATCTGCCGCACGCAAGAGCGCGCCGGTCGAGGTGTTCGACGCCGAGGCCGAGGCGCACGCCGCCGGCAAGGCGCTGGTCATCGTCGAGTCGCCGGCCAAGGCCAAGACGATCGGCAAGTATCTGGGCAGCGCGTTTGCCGTGAAGGCGACAGTCGGCCACGTGCGCGACCTGCCGGAGCGCACGCTCGGCATCGATGTCGAAAATGGCTTCGAGCCCGATTACGTCACGATTCCCGGAAAGGAGAAGACGCTCTCCGAACTGAAGAGCGCGGCGAAGAACGCGCGCACCGTCTACATCGCGACCGACCCTGACCGCGAGGGCGAGGCCATTGCCTGGCACGTGCGCGGCCAGGTGGCGCGCAAGAACGGACCGCCCGTGCGTCGCGTGCTCTTTCACGAGATCACCAAGGAAGCGGTCACCAGGGCCATCGAGGCCGCCGGCGACATCGACCAGAAGAAGGTCGATGCCCAGCAGGCACGGCGCGTGCTCGACCGCCTGGTGGGCTACAAGGCCAGCCCGCTGCTCTGGAAGACGGTGAAGAAGGGATTGTCGGCCGGACGCGTGCAGACGGTGGCACTGCGCATGCTGGTTGAGCGCGAGCGCGAGATTCGGGCGTTCAAGGCCACCGAGTACTGGACCATCGCCGCCGCACTCGAGCACGAGGGCCAGGCGTTCACGGCCAAGCTGCATCACATCGACGGCAAGAAGCCGGAGATCCACAACGAGGCCGCCGCGCAGGCGATCCTCGACGATCTCGCCGGTCGCAAGACGTTTGACGTCACCGACATCAAGCGTCGCGAGCGGCGCAAGAACCCGGCGGCGCCGTTCACCACGAGCACGCTGCAGCAGGAAGGCGCCAAGAAGCTGAGCTTCGGCAGCAAGCGCACCATGCGTCTGGCGCAGAATCTCTATGAGGGCATCGAGCTCGGAAAAGCCGAAGGCGCGGTGGGCCTCATCACGTACATGCGCACCGACTCCAGCCGCGTGTCCGAGACCTCGGCGCAGGCGGCGCGCGAGTTCCTGCTGCAGCACTATGGCGAGGAATTTCTCGCCAAGGGCCTGCAGTTGTACGGCGCGGGCAAGGACAGCAATGCGCAGGACGCGCACGAGGGGGTGCGACCCACCGATCCGGCGCGCACGCCCGAGAGCGTGGCCAAGTTCCTCTCGCCCGACCAGCTCAAGCTGTACACGATGATCTGGCAGCGCTTCATGGCGTCGCAGATGGCGCCGGCCGTCTTCGACACGACCACCGTCGACTTCGACCTCGGGCGTTACTTGTTCCGCGCCACTGGGTCGGTCACCAAGTTCAAGGGATTCCTGTCGCTGTACCGGGAAGCCCGTGAGGAAGGGCAGAGCAAGGCGCTCGAGGACGAGCAGGCCTTGCCGGCCATCGAGCCCGGCGAGCACGTGCCGGTGCGCGCGGTGACCCCGAGCCAGCACTTTACCGAACCGCCGCCGCGCTTCTCCGAGGCGTCGCTGGTCAAGGAACTCGAGCGGCTGGGCATCGGCCGTCCGTCCACGTACGCCAGCATCATCTCCACGCTCACCGACCGGCATTACGCCGAGCTCGAGCAGCGCCGCTTCTTTCCGACGCCGCTTGGCGAGAGCGTGGAGAAGGTGATGGTGCGGCAGTTCCCGAGCGTCTTCAACGTCGGCTTCACGTCCGAGATGGAAAGCGAGCTCGACAAGGTCGAGGGCGGCGAACTCGCCTGGCAGAGCGTACTCAAGGAGTTCTGGGGGCCGTTCGAGCGCTCCCTCAACGACGTCAATGTCGAAGGCCTCATTCGCGAGGCGCACGACCTCAGCGCGCTGGAAAACGAAAAGTGCCCGCAGTGTGGCGGCAAGCTGCTGCCCAAGGGGGGCTTCTTTGGCCCGTTCGTTGCCTGCGAGAATCACCCGAAGGACTGCAAGTACACCCGCCCACTCAAGGGCGAGCGTGTGCCGCCGGTGATGACCGAGCATCCGTGTCCCGTGTGCAGCAAGATGATGGTGATCCGCCGCGGACGGTCGGGCGAGTTTCTGGGCTGCTCCACGTTCCCCAAGTGCCGCGGCACGCGGTCGATGCCGACGGGCGTGAAGTGCCCCAAGGACGGTGGCGATCTCGCCGCGAGGCGCTCCAAGAAGCGCGGCAAGGCGTTCTACGGCTGCGAGAACTACCCCACCTGCGACTTCGTCTGCTGGGACAAGCCGGTGCTGGAAAAGTGCCCGGACTGCGGCTTCGTGGGCGCCGAGTCCAAGAGCAACAAGACGCGCGGCCATTACCGGAAGTGCCTCAAGTGCGCCAATGAATGGGCCGTTGAGGCGCCGCCCGAAGCCGAGGCCGAGGTGGCCGGGGCCGCGTGACGAAACACGCGTTTGTGTATGTGGTGGGAGGCGGCCTCGCCGGGAGCGAGGCCGCCTTTCAGTTGGCCGAACGCGGGCATCGCGTGGTGCTGCACGAAATGCGGGGCGTGCGCGGCACCGAGGCGCACAAGACCGACCGCCTGGCCGAGCTGGTGTGCAGCAACACGTTCAAGAGCACCGAGGTGACCAACGCGCACGGCCTGCTGAAGGCCGAGATGCGCCTGCTGGGCTCGGTGGTGCTGCAGGGGGCCGATGCCGCGCGCGTGGCGGCGGGAAGCGCGCTGGCCGTGGACCGCGACGCCTTTTCGGCCTGGGTGCACGAGCGCGTGAC
>CAYHCW010000418.1:0-3142 GCA_964355025.1 uncultured Gemmatimonas sp.
TCCGAGAACCGCATGGTGCAGCAGTTCGGGAAGCGGCGGCGCAAGGACGGCTCGCTGGTCGACGTGGAGGTGCTGGCCGTTCCCGTCGTGATCGACGGTGAAGACGTGGGCATGATGGGGCTGTACCACGACATCTCCGAGCTGCTGAGCGCGCGCCAACTGGCCGAGGCCGCCAACTCGGCGAAGAGCCAGTTCCTGGCGAGCATGAGCCACGAACTGCGCACGCCGCTGAACGCGATCATCGGGTATTCCGAGATGATGGAGGAGGAGGCTGACGAGCGTGGACTTGTCGGGTCGGTGGCCGACCTGCAGAAGATCCGCTCGGCGGGGCACCACCTGCTGTCGCTCATCAACGACGTGCTCGACCTGTCGAAGATCGAAGCCGGCAAGATGGAGCTGCACCTCGAAGCGTTCGACCTGCGGGTGTGCATCGAGGCGGTGGCGTCGACCGTCGCGCCGCTCGTGGAGAAGAACGGCAATCGGCTGGCGCTCGACCTTGCGGCCGACCTCGGGGCGATTCACTCCGACGTCACCCGGGTGCGCCAGATCCTGCTGAACCTGCTGTCGAACGCGAGCAAGTTCACGGAGCGGGGGGTCATCACGCTGCGCGCGGCGCGGGATGGGGACGCGGTGGCGCTCGTGGTCGAGGATACCGGCATCGGCATGACGCCCGAACAGCAGGGGCGCATCTTCGAGGCGTTTGCGCAGGCCGAGTCGTCCACGACCAAGAAGTACGGCGGCACGGGCCTTGGGCTGGCGATCAGCAAGATGTTTTGCGAAATGATGGGTGGTTCCATCGACGTGGCGAGCACGCCGGGGCAGGGCACCGTGTTTACCGTGCGGCTTCCCGTCGAGACGCGGGAGGGCGCTGCGCCCGTGGACGCCGCGGGTGCGACGCCGGCCCCGGGTGAGTACGCGGGGACGGTGCTCGTCATCGACGACGATCCGGCCGCGCGGCAGATCGTCGCGCGCACGCTCGCCAAGGACGGCTTTCGCGTGCTCGAGGCGGGCAATGGCGAGCAGGGGCTCGCGCTGGCCCGCGCCGAGCGCCCCGACGTCATCACGCTCGACGTCCTCATGCCCGCGCTCGACGGCTGGGGCGTGCTTGCCGCGCTCAAGAGCGATCCGGCGCTGGCGGCGATCCCGGTCGTGATGCTGACGATCACCGACGAACGGACCCTCGGCTTCTCACTCGGCGCCTCGGAGTACCTCACCAAGCCGATTGAGCGCGCGCGGCTGCGCGAGGTGCTGCAGCGCTATCGCCACGCCAGTGATGCCGGCGTCCTGATTGTCGAGGACGACGCACCGACGCGCGCGTTGCTGCGGCGGTCGCTGGAGAAGGAGGGATGGCGGGTGAGCGAGGCGGAGAACGGCCGCGTCGGTCTTGAGCGGCTGGACGCCGAGCGGCCGGCGCTGGTGCTGCTCGACCTGATGATGCCGGACGTCGATGGCTTCGGCTTTCTCGACGGCGTACGGGCACGCGCGCTGGAGCGGCCGCCGGCGGTGGTGGTGATTACCGCCAAGACGCTCACGGACGCCGACCGCCTGCGCCTCAACGGCGCGGTGCGCGACGTCATCGAGAAGGGTGCGCAGGATCTCGAGGGCCTCCTGCACGAAGTGCGCCGGCGCGCGGTGGAGCACGCGCGCCGCCCGTCGGCGGGGAGCGCGGCATGACCCACAACGGCCACCACGAGTTGCGGCGCCAGGCGGCGCTGCTGCGGCTCTCGGCGGAGATCGCCGCCGCTCCGACAGAGGAGGAGATCTGCCAGGCCGTCGTTGGCGGCCTGCGCGATCCGGCGCTGGGATTCGTCTTTCTCGGACTCTTCCTGCTCGACGGAACGACCGGCGACCGCGTGCTTCACGCCAGCGTGGGCTGGCCCGACGCGCCGAAGGGATGGCGCCTGCACGCCGGCCAGGGGTTGAGCGACCGGCCGTTTCACGACGGCAAGCTGCGCTACACGGCCGACGTCACCCGCGAGGCGGGGTACCTGCCAAGCCTGAACAGCGGCTCCGAAGTCGACGTGCCGCTGCAGCTCGCCGGCACGGTCTTTGGCGTGCTGGTGGTGGAGAGCACCGAGCCCGACGCGTTTGACGACAATGACCTCGAGATTCTCACCGCGGCCGCGACGCAGGCGAGCATTGCCATCGGGCGCGCCCGCGCACTGGCCGCCGAGCGCCGCCGGGCCGACGAGCAGCAGGCGCTGCTCGACACGCTGGCCGACCTGGCCGGGGAGCTCGAGCTGGGCAAGCTGCTGCAGGCCGTGCTGCGGCGCGCCACGACGCTGCTGGGCGTGAGCGGCGGCGAGCTCGCCATCTACGACGAGGCGCGCAAGGAGCTCGAGGTCGTGGCCAGCCTGCACATCGGCGTCGATTCCACGGGCATGCGGCTGTCGCTCGACGAGGGGGCCATGGGGCACGTGGCGGTGACGCGCGAACCCATCTGCATTCCCGATTACCACGCGTGGCTCGGTGCCTCGGGCAAGTACAGCGACGTGGAGGTGCACTCGGTGATGGCCGCGCCGCTGCTGATTGGGCATCGCCTGGTGGGCGCGTTCGCTTGCGTGCACGATGACCCGGCGCACGTGTTCGGGCCGGAGGACCTGCGCCTGCTCAACCTGTTTGCGCCGCAGGCGGCGATGGCCATCGAGAACGCGCGCCTGTATTCGGCGGCGCAGCGGCAAAAGCAGTACTTCGAGGATCTTGTCCTCAACAACCCCGTGGCCATCGTCACGCTCGACACGGTGCACGACATCGTGTCGTGCAACCCGGCGTTCGAGCAGCTGTATGGCTATGCGCAGTCCGAGGTGATCGGCCGCAACCTCGACGAGCTGATTTCCACGTCGACCACGCGCTCCGAGGCGGTGGCCATTACGCAGCACGTCCTGCAGGAGGGCGCCATGCGCAGCATCGGCCAGCGACGCCGCAAGGACGGCTCGCTGGTGGATGTCGAGGTGCTTGGCGTTCCGGTGCTCGTGGAAGGCAAGCTCGTCGGGCTCATGGGGCTGTATCACGACATCAGCGAGTTGACGCGGGCGCGGCATGCGGCCGAGGAGGCGAACAGCGCCAAGAGCCAGTTCCTGGCGAACATGAGCCACGAGCTGCGCACGCCGCTCAACGCCATCATCGGCTACAGCGAGATGCT
>CAYHCW010000419.1:0-3141 GCA_964355025.1 uncultured Gemmatimonas sp.
TCTCTCCAGACGTCCGCGCACGGCCGTTGGCGCTGAAGGGGAACTTGCCGACCTTGTAGTCGAGCTTCTTCTCCTTGCACTGCGCCTCGGTGAAGCCGATGGACGCCACTTCGGGATAGCAGTACGTGCAGTTGGGGATGTTGCCGTAGTTGATGGGGTGGTGGTGTGCGCCGGCAATGACCTCGGCTACCACGATGCCCTCGCGCTCGCCCTTGTGCGCGAGCATCGGCGGGCCGGCGACGTCGCCGATGGCGTAGATCCCCTTGGCCGTCGTTTCGAGCGTCTCGCTGACCTTGATGAAGCCGCGGTCGGTCAACTGCACGCCCACTTCCTTGAGGCCGATGTTCTCGACGTTGGCGGCGCGGCCGGTGGCGACGAGCACCTTGTCGACCACGAGTTCCTTCTTCTCGCCACCCACCTCGACCGTCATCGTCACGCTGTCCTTGCCCACCTTGGTGCCCGAGATCTTGGCGCCGGCCAGCACGTCAATGCCGCGCTTCTTGAAGGCGCGCGCCACCTCGGCCGATGCGTCGTCGTCCTCGAGCGGGAGGATGCGCGGCAGCACCTCGATAAGCGTCACCTTGGTGCCAAAGGCGTTCAGCACGTCGGCGAACTCGCAGCCCACGGCGCCGGCGCCGACGATGGCGAGCGTCGCGGGGGCCTTCTCGAGTACCAGCGCTTCATCCGACGAGATGACCGTCGTCTTGTTGAGTTCCAGCCCCGCCTGCGGCAGCCCGCGCACGCGCGACCCCGTGCCGATCACCACGGCCTTGGTGGCGGTGTGCGTCTCGCTCTTGCCGTCGGCGGCCGCGACCTTCACCGTCTTGCCGGCGCCCAGCGTGCCGGTGCCCTTGATCCAGGTGACCTTGTTCTTCTTGAGCAGGAACTCGACGCCCTTCGAGTTCTTGGTGGACACGTCGCGCGAGCGCTTCATGGCCACGCCGTAGTCGAGCGTGATGTCACCGACCTTCACGCCGAACTCGGCCGCGTGCTTGAGCCGGTTGGCGATGTGCGACGACTCGAGCAGCGCCTTGGCCGGGATGCAGCCCCACAGCACGCAGGTGCCGCCCAGGCCTTCGCGCTCGATGACGGCGACGGTCTGGCCGAGTTGCGCGGCGCGGATGGCGCCGACGTAGCCGGCGGGGCCGCCGCCGAGAAAGATGATGTCGAAGGTTGCCATGTCAGAATACCAGCATGAGAGGGTTCTCGATCATCCGGCGAAGGTCCTGCAGGAACCTGGCGCCGATGGCGCCGTCGATCACGCGGTGGTCGCAGCTCATCGTGACGCGCAGTCGCTTGCGCACCACGACCGCGCCGTCCACCACCACCGGCTTGTCCTCGAGCGCACCGATGGCGAGGATGCCGCACTCCGGCGGATTGATGATGGCCGTGAACTGGTCGATCTGCAGCATGCCGAGGTTCGACACCGTGAAGGTCGAGCCCGTGTACTGCTCAGGCGTCAACTTCCGTTCGCGGGCCTTGCCGGCCAGTCCCTTTGACTCGGCGGACAGTTCGCGCAGCCCCTTGGTGTCGGCGTCGAAGATCACCGGCACGATGAGCCCATCGTCGGTCGCGACGGCCATGCCGAGATGCACGCGGTTAAAGAAGCGGATCTTGTCGCCCAGCCAGTGGGCGTTGATCTCCGGGTGCTTCGCCAGCGCCGTCGCAGTGGCCTTCAGGATAATGTCGTTAAAAGAAACCCTGTACTCTTCGCCCTGTTCCGTCGCGGCGGCCCGCATCTCCGCCGCCCGCGTCATGTCGAACTCGGCCGTCAGGTAGAAGGTCGGGATCGGGCCGATGGACTCAGCGAGTCGCCTGGCGATCGTCTTGCGGATCTGCGTCAGCGGCTGGTCGGTGAAGTCACCGACGGCCGCTGTCGTGCGGCTGAACGCAGTCGGCGCAGCCGAGCCGCCCGAGGCCACTGCCGCCTCGATGTCGCGCTTGATGATGCGCCCACCAGGGCCGCTGCCCGCCATCGCGCCGAGGTCGAGACCGCTGTCGCGCGCGAGGCGACGGGCGAGGGGGGAGCTCTTTGACGAGCCGGCGCCTGCGGGGACGGGTGCGGGGACGGGTGCGGGGGGGGTGAGGGGTTCGGGGTGCGGAGTCGCGCCGGGTGAGGTCGACGCGGCGGCGGGCGCGGGTGCACCCAGAAGGGCCGAGATATCCTCGCTTGCCGCAGCAATCACGCCGACGAGCGAGCTTACCGGCGCCGTCGTGCCCTCGGCGACGAGCTGCTTGCGCAACACGCCGTCGCCACGGGCGACGAGTTCCATCACTGCCTTGTCGGTCTCTACTTCGGCGAGGACGTCGCCTGACTTCACGGCGTCGCCCTCCGCCTTGATCCACTTGACCAGGCGACCCTCTTCCATCGTGGGAGAGAGCGCTTCCATGAATATCTTCGTAGCCATAGGTCGGTAGTCGGGAGTGGCGGGAGATGACTACGAGCGGTACATGACCTGCTTGACGGCCGCGATCGTCTTGGCGACGTCGGGCTTGGCGATCTTCTCGAGGCCCTTGGCGTAGGGCATGGGCACGTCGGCCTGATGCACGCGGAGGACCGGGGCATCGAGGTCGTCAAAGCAGTCGCGCTGGATGTAGTCCACCACCTGCGCGCCGATGCCGCAGACCTCCCACCCCTCCTCGAGCACGACGGCGCGGTTGGTCTTGCGCACCGAGCGCGTGATGGCTTCGACATCCATGGGACGGAGCGTCAGGAGATCGAGGACGTCGATGTGGATGTCCTCCTTGGCCAGCTGGTCGGCCACCTGCATGGCGACGAGCGCCATCTTGCCGCTCGTGATGATGGAGCAGTCGCGGCCTTCGCGCTTCAAGTCGGCCTTGCCCAGCGGAATGAGGTACTCGTGGTCGGGCACCTCGCCCTTGGTGTTGTACAGCATCTCGCCCTCGAGGAACACCACCGGATTGTCATCGCGAATGGCGCTCTTCAGCAGGCCCTTGGCGTCGTACGGCGTGCCGGGCGAGACGACCTTGATGCCGGGGATGTGCGCCAGCCAGCTCTCGAACGCCTGCGAGTGCTGGGCGCCCAGCTGGAGCGCGGCGCCGCTGGGACCGCGAAAGACGATGGGCACGTCGAACGGCCCGCCCGGCACACAGAGCACCTTGGCAGCCGAGCTCACCACC
>CAYHCW010000420.1:0-3121 GCA_964355025.1 uncultured Gemmatimonas sp.
CGCGGGTACCGGGGCGAACGCGTTCACGGTGCGCCGCACGCCGCTGCAGATCGGCCTGTTCGACGATGAGGCGTGGAAGCGCGTGGCGCGCCGTCCGCGCGTGACTTCCGCCGACGTGGACGCGGTGCGCGCGGCGCTTCCCGAGGCCGAGGCGATCTCCATGACGTCGGGCTGGCCGACGCCGATGAGCGATGTCATCTGGCGCGACCAGGTGATCGGCGATGCCCTCGTGTTCGGCATCACGCCCGAGTACCAGGTGGTGCAGGACTATCGCTTTGCCAAGGGGCGCGGCATCTCGGACGTGGACGTGCTGCAGCGGCGGGCGGTGTGCGTCGTGGGCCACGACATCGCCAGCAAGTTGTTCGGCGAGACCGGGCTCGACCCCGTGGGGCAGTCGGTGCGTGTGGGGGGGCAGCGGTGCGAGATCGTCGGCGTCACGGTACCGAAGGGGAAGGTGCTGGGCCAGTCGTTCGACGGGTTCGTGATGCTGCCCATCACGCGCCACGAGATGCTGTACGGGCGACGGCTCACCGCCACCATCAGTGTCAAGATGCGAGAGGCGGCCGACGTGGCGCCGGCCATGGCGCGTGCCGAAGAGGCGCTGCGCGTGGTTCGCCGCCTGCGGCCGGGCGCGGAGAACACCTTCTCGGTGGAGACGGCCGACGCGCTGGTGGAGTTCTGGAAGAGCCTCACCAAGGTGCTCTTCAGCATCATCCCGGCGATGGTCGCCATCGGCATTGTGGTGGGGGGCATCGTCATCATGAACATCATGCTCATGGTGGTCAGCGAGCGCACGCGCGAGATCGGCATTCGCAAGGCCATCGGCGCGCGGGGGCGCGACATCGAGCGGCAGTTCCTGGTGGAGGCCATCGCGCTGTCGAGCCTGGGCGGCGTGCTGGGCGTGCTGTCGGGCTGGGTATTCGCGGTGCTGGTCGCCACCGCGTCGCCGCTGCCGGCGCGCATCACCGCCTGGTCGGTGGCGGTGGCGCTGCTGTTGGGAGCGGGGGTGGGCATCCTGTTTGGTGTGTACCCAGCGCGGCGGGCCGCCCGGCTCGACCCCATCACGGCCATGCGGCAGGAATGACGTGAGTCTCCTCGGCCGCCTCCTGCGCCACACGACGCTCGACGAGAACGTCGTCATCGCGTTCGACAACCTGCGCACCAACAAGCTGCGCTCGGCGCTCACGATGCTCGGCGTGATCATCGGCGTGGCGACGGTGATGACGATGGCCACCATCGTGCGCGGCGTGCGCGAGCAGATCCTCAACACACTGGAAGTCGCCGGACCCTCGACGTTTTACGTGATGAAGGTGTTCAGCCAGCAGCCGCTGAACCCCGAGGCGCTCCCCAAGTGGGTGCGCATCCGTCCCGACCTGGCGGAGGCCGAAGCGGCGGCGATCGACCGATTGCCCGAGATCAAGTACGGCGCGATCTGGAACCAGGTCATGGGACGCCTCGATTACCAGGGCGAGCGCACGCAGCTCACCTCGGTGTACGGCGCCGACGCCGGATTCACCACGGTGATGGGAGGCGAGCTGAGCGCCGGGCGGTGGTTCACACCGGCCGAGGAGCGCGCCGGCGCCGCCGTGGCGGTGTTGCTCGACTCGCATGCGCACCGGCTGTTCGGGCGGCTCGACCCCATCGGCAAGACGCTGCTCATTGCCGGCAAGCCGGTGACGGTGATCGGCACCTACGAGCCGCCGGCGAACATCTTCACGCCGCCGGGCGCCGAGACAGGGGCCATCGTCCCGTACCGGTTCGCCGATCACGCGTACTACATCGACAAGACGAACATGCTGTTCATCGCCGTCAAACCGCGCGATGGCGTGTCGGTGGCCACGGCCGAGGAGGCGGTGACGGTGCAGCTGCGTGAACTGCGCAAGCTGCGCCCGGCTGACGGCAACACGTTCGATCTCATCACGCAGGACCAGATTCTCGACGTCTTCAACAGCATCACCGGCGTCTTCTTCTTCGTGATGCTCGTGCTCGCGTCGGTGGCGCTGATGGTGGGCGGCATCGGCGTGATGGCGATCATGATGGTGTCGGTCACCGACCGCACACGCGAGATCGGCATCCGCAAGGCGCTGGGCGCGACGCGCCGCGACATCCTGCAGCAGTTCCTCGTGGAGGCGGCCACGCTCACCGGGATGGGCGGGACGGTGGGCATCGTCGTCGGCCTGCTCACGGGGTCCCTCGCCACCCGACTGCTGAACATCCAGGCGTCGCCGCCGTGGGGGCTGACGACGATCGCGGTGGTGGTGTCCGTCGGGATCGGGCTGGTGTTCGGCGTGTTGCCGGCGCGCCGCGCGTCGCGGCTCGATCCAATCGAGGCGCTCAGGTACGAGTGAGCGTCCGCCGGCGACCGGCGCGCGGCATCAGTCCTTTGCGCTGTCGAACCTGATGGTCGCGACGTAGTCGCTCTTGGCCATCGACTTGTGCACGGCGGGGTACGGGTCGAGCGCCACCAGCGTGATCTGGTACATGCCCACGATGGCGGTGGAACTCGTGCTTCCCGGCCGCAGGCCCAGGGTCACCTCCCGCGCGCCGCCGACCGTGAAGACCACCGTGGCCTCCCCTGCCCAGACGCACTGCGCGCCCGACGGGCACCGCGAGTCGGACGTGACGGCGGTGAAGCGAACGGTCGTGGTGTCCGACGGGACCCGTACGCCCTCATTGAAGCCCACCGCGATGTTCTCGCCGAGCTTCGGCGCGGTGGACTGGGCGCCGCACGCGGCGGCGAGGCTGGCGAGGAGGAGGAGGGTGCGCATCAAACGGTGGGTGGTAGGTGGTAGGTGGTAGGTGGTAGGTGCTAGGTGCTAGGTGCTAGGTGCTAGGTGCCGGTCGGCATGGCACCTACTCTGGAATACTCTCTGAGTGGCCGATTTGTTTCCGTGGGGACGAATCCGCGCTCTAGCACCTAGCACCTAATATCTAGCTCCTACTGCTTGCACGCCGCGTTCGGCGACGACGGCTTCTGCTTGTCCACCACCATCCGGTGATCAGCATTGGCCACGCCGAGCGCCACGTCGTACACGAGCTGGCCGACGGCCGCCATGTGCGGATAGTCGATGTACTGCGGCTCGTCAGTCACCTGATGGTAGTCCTTGTGCAGGCCCGTGGT
>CAYHCW010000421.1:0-3113 GCA_964355025.1 uncultured Gemmatimonas sp.
CGGCGCCCCGCCAGGCCACCACGACTTCCCGGGCCCCCGCGCGCGCGGCCGCCCGAGGCCGGCGGCACCCCGGCCTCGGCGTTCAGCGCGGTGATCGCGGCCGTGTGCACCCCGCTGCTGGCGCGCGCGTGCGCGTCGCGCATCGCGCCGTACTCCCCCTCGGAATGCGCGATGCTCCCCAGCCGCTCGGCAATCTGCGTGCGCTTGCCGACCGCGGCGGCGATGACGCGCTGCGCCGACTCGAGCTCGCGCCGCAGCGGCGGCTCCCGCTCCACCTGCGTGGTGAGTCGGTTGGCCTGCGTACTGAGCGCGGCGAGCTGTTCGAACTGCGCCTCGAGCGCCTGATGGTGCGCGCGGCCATATCCGCCGGGAATGGAGGCGAGTTCAGTCGACAGCGCCGCATACCGCAGCTCCCTCTGCGCCAGTTCGCGGCCAAGCTGCTCGAGCTGGCCCACGGCCACCTGGATGCGCGCGAGCTTCTTCTCCAGTGCGCTCGCCTCCTGCATGGCCTGCCGCCGCTCCTCATCGAGCGCCACGATGTCGTCGGGCATGCCTTCGAGCTGCTCAAGGCGCTGGCGGAAGTAGAGGCCGTCCGCGCTCACCGTCTCGATCTGCCCCTCGAGAAAGTCCGTGACCTTGTGATAGTGGTCACCGAGCGGGCGGCTGCAGGTGGGGCATGCCCCTTCCACGCCGGCCGACAACAGCTTGTCCCGCTGCTCGCGCAACTCCTGGTACTGGGTGCGCAGCGCATTGCGCCGGGTCTCGGCCTCCTGCCGGTCGCGCACCCACTCGGTGCGGCGCAGTTCGAGCCGCCCCTGCAGCTCCTCGAGGCGGCGGCGCTTCTGCTCCGCCTCCTCCGTTACCTGCTCCTCGAGCACCGGGGCGGTCTCGACGCGTGAGCGCCCTTCGCGCAGGCGCTGCAGCTCGGCCGAGAGCTCGAGCGCCGCCTCCTGCAGGGCCTGCCGGCGACCGTCGGAGACGGCCAGCTCGCGCTGGCGCGCCAGTTCTTCGCCGACCTCATGAAATGGCACCAGGGCTTCGGCCAGCGGGACGAGCTGCGCGCGTGCCTCGGCAACGTGCTTGAGCTCGGTCTCCGCCCGCTCGACGGTGCGCATCAGCCCGATGACCTCGGCGTCGAGCACGCGCCGCTCGGCATCGAGCCCCTGCAGCTCCTCGCGGGCGCGCTGCGCGGCCAGCCACTGCGCCTGCAGCGCATCGAGGGCCTGCTGGGCCACGGCCTTCTCCCCGGTCGCGGCCGCGGCCTGCGTCCGGGCCTCGTGCGACCTCGCCTCGGCGGCCGCCAACTGCCGGGCCAGCGCGTCGGCGTCGGGCATGCCCGCGCGCATGCCATTGCTCTCGTTGCGCAGCGCCTTGCGGCGCTCGTCGCAGAGGTCCTGGGCCGCGCGGAGTTTTTCGTAGCCGAGCACGCGCGACAGGAACTGCGCGCGCGCCGCCGCGGTGAGCGTGGCCATCACCGCGAGCTGCTTCTGGGCGGTAAAGTAGGTGTTGTCGAACTCCTCGAGCGTCATGCCGAGGCGGCGGCGTACCAGCTCGGTGACGGCCGACGCGCCGGTGGCGATGGGGCGCTCACCCCCGTCGAGATACAGGTCGGCCGTGGTGAGCGCGCGCACCAGCCGATAGCGGTGCCCGCCGAGATCGAAATCGAGTTCGATGCGAACGGGAGCGCGCGCCGCCGCACGCGCAAAGCGAATCGAGTCCACCGTGCCACGCGTGGCGTCGCCGCCATACAGCGCCCACTTGATGGCCTCGAGAATCGTCGTCTTGCCCACGCCATTGGGGCCGATGATGCCCGTGAGTCCGCTGTCGAAGAGCAGCGTGTTGTCGGCGTGCTGCCGGAAGTTCACCAGGCGGAGCCGCGAGAGTCTCACGCGTCCTCCGACTCGCCGATGCCGCGCGACGCCATCTGATGCTCGGCTTCGCGCAGGTAGTGCGCCCCCAGTTCCACCAGCCGGTCGCGATCGAGGTCGCTGGTGAGCACGCGGCTCCGCAACGACTCGCGCAGCGTATCGGCCAGCGATGGCCGGCGCCCGGGGGCGCCGCTCGTCGCGGCGGCGGGCCGCACCACGTCCGGGCGCCTCGTGTCGAGCACGAAGTGCAGCGCGTGCCGCTGGTACTCGCGCAGCTTCTGGTGATCGAGCTCCCGCGCCACGTGCCGCGGCACGTCCTTCACGACGAGGCGCACCACCTTGCCATCGATGCCGTCGGGGCACTTGCCCACGCCGGCCGCAATCGCGGCATCGAGGTCGACCGCCGACAGACCGCGCGCGCTGATGGGCGGCAGGTCGACGATCTTCCGGCTGACGGCCAGTGGATGGAACACCTGCTTGCCGGTGCTCAGGTCGCGCTCAATCAGTCCCTTGCCGGGCAGCTTGGCCGAGCGTTCCTCGGCCAGCTCACCCCACGCGTTGGTGCTCGTGTAGTCGAGCGAGCCGCTGTAGTAGGCGTTGGGGCCCACCTTGCAGTACACGTGGTAATGGCCAAGCGCCACGTAATCCCAGCGCTCGTGCGCCACCGCCGACGCGGGAATGGGCATTGACGCGCGCTCGTCCTCGCGCGCGCCGGCCGGCAGCGCCCCCTCCACCTCGCCGTGCAACAGGAGCACGTTGTGCTTCACGTTGAGGTCGGGCACCAGGTCCACGCTGCCCGGCGGAAGGTCGGGCACGGCGAGGACCGACAGGTCCCACTCAGGAAACGGCACTCGCACCGGCTCGACATCCACGATGTGGAATCCCAGCGGCTTGAAGAGCCGCAGGATGCAGGTGGTCTCGCTCGAACGGGGCATGTCGTGATTGCCAGCCACGACGACCACGTGCGCATTGGGCAGCGCCAGGCGCAGGCGCGAGAACTGCTGGAACGACTGCAGGATGGCCGAGTTGGTGGGCCGCACCGTGTGGAACACGTCGCCGGCAATGAGCACGAGGTCGGGTGCGAGCGCGATCACCTTGTCGATGGCGCGCGCAAACGACCCGGCGACGTCCGCCTCCCGCTGATTGATGCCGGCGGCGGTAACGCGCTGAAACTGGCGAAAGCCGAGATGGAGGTCGGAGAGGTGGACTAGGCGCATGGGGTGAAACAGAGTACGACAGAATATT
>CAYHCW010000422.1:0-3106 GCA_964355025.1 uncultured Gemmatimonas sp.
CCCGTCTTTACCAACGGCCAGGCGCAGGTGGTGCCCGGGTTTCAAGACGCTGCGCAGTGGATCAAGCAGGAACTCTGGGTGGAGACGTCGTTCGACAGCGACGGCGACGGCAAGAACGACCGCATGCACGTGGACGTCACGCGTCCGCGGCAGACCGACACCGAGGGGCTCAAGGTCGCCGTGGTGTACGAGTCGTCGCCGTACTTCGCCGGCACGTCGGGTGCGCGCAACTTTCTGTGGAACGTGCAGCAGGAAGTCGGCGCCGAGCCGCCGCCGCGCACGTCGCAGCCGGTGATTCCGTTCAAGGCCGAGCGCCCGATCATCTCCAACAGCGAAGTCACCACCTGGGTGCCGCGCGGGTTTGCCGTGGTACACAGCGAGGCGCCGGGCACCGGCCTCTCACAGGGATGCCCCACCGTGGGCGGACTGCCCGAGGAGTACGCGCCCAAGGCCGTGATTGACTGGCTGAACGGCCGCGCCAAGGGGTACACCACGCGCACCGGCGCCGACGAAGTGACGGCCACGTGGAGCACCGGCAAGGTGGGGATGACCGGCACGTCGTACAACGGCACAATCCCATTGGCCGCGGCCACCACCGGCGTGCAGGGGCTCGAGGCAATAGTTCCCATCGCGCCCAACACCAGCTACTACCACTACTACCGCAGCAACGGCCTCGTGCGGCATCCCGGCGGCTGGCTGGGCGAAGACATCGACTTCCTGTACGACTTCGTGTTCAGCGGCGCCCCCGAGCTGCACGACTATTGCAACAAGACCATCCGCGACGGGCTGTACTTGGCGGGGCGCGATCGCGCGCACGGCGACTACAACGACTTCTGGGCCGAGCGCGATTTGCTCAACAAGATCAAGGGCGTGAAGGCCGCCACGCTGCTGGCGCACGGCGAGAACGACTGGAACGTCGTGCCCGAGCATTCCATTCGCATCTACGAAGCTTTGCGGAAGCAGGGCACGCCCGCGCAGCTGTACCTGCACCAGGGCGGGCACGGTGGTCCGCCGCCGCTGGAGATGCGCCTTCGATGGTTCTCACACTATCTGTACGGCGTGGACAACGGCGTGGAAAAGGATCCGCGCCTGATGGTCGTGCGCGAGGGGCAGCCGCGCGGCTCGGCGCCCACGCCGTACGCCGATTATCCCAACCCCGATGCGTCGGCCGTCACCCTGTATCCATCGGCAGGGGGCAACACGATTGGCGAGCTCTCGTTCGATGCCGTGAAGAAGACGGTCGCCGAGACGCTGGTGGACAATGTGGCGTTCAGCGGTGCCACGCTTGCATCAGCAGACAAGTCGGCGCACCGTCTGCTCTACGCCACGCCCGCGCTCACCGAGGTGCTGCACCTGTCGGGCACGGCGGTGGTGACCATTCGCGTGGCGAGCAGCAAGCCGGCCGCCAACCTCAGCGTCTGGCTGGTGACGCTGCCGTTCGACAGCACGGCCATCGGGTCGCTGGGGCAGGCCGGCGTGGTGACGCGTGGGTGGGCCGACCCGCAGAACTACAAGTCGCTGACGCGCGGTGGCAATTACGACAGCAAGGCAAAGGGCGAGCCGCTGGTGAACGGCACGTTCTATGATCTTACGTTCGACCTGCAGCCGGGCGACCGGGAGATTGCCGCGGGCAAGCGGCTGGCGCTGATGATCATGAGCAGCGACCGCGATTTCACGCTGTGGCCGAGTGCGGGGACGGAGCTGACGGTGGACCTGGCCAAGACGTCCATCAGGTTGCCGGTGGTTGGTGGGGCGGCGGCGATGAGGAAGGCGGTGGGGCGGTAGGGGCGGCATCGGAACTGCTTGGCCACAGAAGAACACAGAAGGGCACCCCGAGGCTGGGGTGCCCTTCGAGTTACAGCCCAGAACTCAGGCCGCGACTTCCACGTACAACGCGATGGTGTGTGCCGGGGGTATCGCCGTCGGCTCGATGATGATCAGGTAGCGCTGCATGCTCACGACTCCGCGTTGAGAACTGGACGACGTCGAAGCGTGCGCCGCGCGAGTGTATTCCGCGGAGCCAGGGTGATCAGCGGCGACACATCAAGTGCGTCAAACGCGCGCGTCAACGTGTCGAGCCGCAGGTTGGCGTCGGGGCTCTCGAGCTGCTGATAGGCCTGGCGCGTCACCTTCATGCGGGTCGCCATGTTCGCCTGCGACAGCCCCATCTGCACGCGTCGGGTTACCAGGGCCGCGCGCACTGCGATCTTGAGCGGAATGGTGATGGTCAGCCATCGCGCCCCCCTGGGCAGCTTGCGACGCATCTTGCGGGGTGCCGGCAGGGCAGTGCCGGTAACGAGGTGTGCTTCCACCCATCCTTCCACGGCGTCCTGCGCCATGCGCTCGGCGGAGGCAGCGTCCTCCCCGAACGTCTGGCATCCAGGGGCATCAACGAATTCCACGTTGTGGTAACGCCCTGCGCGGCGAACGATCGCGTGGAACTGCATGGTGCCTCCCCAGAGTGATCCCCGGCTTCACCGGATGAGCCAGCTGGATGTGCGAGCCTCGCTGCCGCTTGATGCGCCATCCGTCTGCATGCAGACGGGCGAGTACCTCTCGGGAGTTCATGACGCACACCTGCCGCCGTGGAAGGAAGGTACGCAAGCTATAGCTTGCCTGTCAAGATGGAGCGTGTGGAACAGGCCTCACGATACGCCCGCCGCCTTGCCCACCAACCACCATTCCGTTGCGGCTGGCATCGAAACTGCTTTGCCACAGAAGAACACAGATGAACACCGAACAGGCCAAAACGAATAGGGGCACCCCCAAGCGGAGATGCCCCCGATCGTGCGCGCAAGCAATCACGCCACGCGCCGCCGGCCCCTGAGTTCCCTCGTCTTCAGCGTCACGCCGATTCCCAGCTTTCCGAGCATGTCGACCAGGGTGTCGATGCTAAAGAGGTCGATATGCCCGCGGACGAGGTCGCTGATGCGTGGCTGGGTGACGCCGAGCGCCTTGGCGGCCTGCTTCTGTGTCAAGCGCCGCTTCTTGATGAGCATCTTTACTTCACTCATGAGTTCGCTGCGGATCAGCAACCGCTCGGCTTCGGGGCGGGGGAAGCCGGCGTCCTCGAACACGTTGCCTGACGAGCGGCGCATGCGAATGG
>CAYHCW010000423.1:0-3106 GCA_964355025.1 uncultured Gemmatimonas sp.
TGAAGACGGTGGTCAGGGTCTCCTGGGCCTCGTCGATGATCAGCACCGGGCGGAGCAACGTCTGCGCGATGTGCTCGGTCCAGCGGGTGCGCAGCGCCTTGAAGCCGGCCCAGCGGTTCTGGCTGGCGAGCGGGACGCCGAACAGATCGCCGAGCTCGCGGTAGAAGTCGGTGGTCCGGCTCTGGGGATGCTCGAGGGTGCCGACCACGACGTCGCGGCGGCTGCGCAGGCGCTCGGCGAGCAGGCGCAGCGCGACGCTCTTGCCGGTGCCGGGGTCGCCGGTGATCATCGCGAAGCCGCCGTCGGTGATGCCGAACTCGACGCGCCGGAGAAAGGCGTCGACGGCGGGCGTCGCATGCAGCGCCTCGATCGGGACGTCGGGGTGGAACGGATGGAACTTGAGGCCGTACAGGGTCTGGAGCTTGGGGTTCACGGGAGATCCTCGTCGGGGTGGGCGGTCTCGTCGTCGGCGGGTTCGTCGTCCTCGATCTCGATCAACTGCGCGGCGGCGTCGTGCTTGGGCAGGTAGGCCGGCGGCAAGCCGGTCGCGGCGTAGTCGGCCATGAGTTGCCGCAGGTGCGGCGCGATGCCGCTGGGCGCGGCGGTCGCCGCGGAGGCCGGCGCCGGTGCGGTCGCCGTGGTGGTCGGCGCGGCGCGGCGGCGCCCGTCGGCGTTCGCGGCCTTGTCGAGCGGCAGGATCGTCGCCAGGTGTGCACCGGAGCGCGGGTCGACGAGGTCGACGGCCGAGAGATCCCAGCGCGCGACCCGCAGGGTGACGCGGGTCAGCGTGCGGTAGCGCCACGGCAACTCGAAGCGGATCCCGGCGAGCGTACAGGTGGCGTCCGAGCGGCGCACCGCGCGGGTGATCTGGATGCGAAAGGCGCGGCGCAGATCCGTCGACGAGGGACTCGGCCGCACCAGGCTCGGGCCGGCGAGCGCGGCGTCGAGCGGTGAGCACTTGAGCTCGTCGTGGCGACGCCGGTGATACTCCTCCTCGGCCCACGCTTGGGTTGCCTGATTGAGCAGCGCCAGCGACAGCTCGGGCTCGCCCTCGAGCATCGCGATCAGGCGGCCCTCCACCTGGGCCCAGAGCACCTCCTGCTTGGCGTTCTGCTCCGGGCTGTACGGCAACGTCGTGTGATGGAGGATTCCGAGCCGCGCCAGCCCCTCGGTGGTCTCGCCGGCGACCATCGCCGAGCCGTTGTCGGTGAGCAGCGCGCGCGGCAAGCCGCGCTTGGCGATCGCCTGCGCCAGGCCGTGGACCAGCGTCTCGGCGGTCACGTCGAGGTACCACTGCAGATGGCAGATCAGGCGCGAGCGGTCGTCGAGGATGCCGAGCAGCCGGGGCGTCTTCCACACGCCGCCGGGAGTGAGGAGCTTGCGCGAGCCGTCGTGGAAGTCGAGGTGCCACAGCGCGTGGACGTGGCTGACCTCGAAGCTGCGGGTCTCTCGTGGCTCGCGCACGACGGCCGTGGTGTCGTCGGCGCTGCCGTCGCCGAGGCGTCGCTGCTTCTTCTTCCTGTGGCGCAGCCAGCCGCGGTCCTTCATGAACCGCGACGTCGTCGTGTAGCTCGGCGGCGGTCCGATCGCCGGACGCTCGCGCGCCAGCGCGCGCAGGTTGTCGTGGTGCAGCTGGAACGACCAACCCGGGTGCGTGCGGTACTGCGCCTCGAGCGCCACTGCCATCGCCGCCGGCATCCCCGGGTGCGTGCCTGCGTGCGACGGGATCTTGCGCACCAGCGCCGCCACTGGATCGGCGGCGTCCTTGGCGGTGTAGAACCACCGCTCGATCGTCGAGGCGCCGAACCGGATCACCTCGCCCGTCGTCGGATTCTGGTACGGCTTGGCCGCCAGCTCCTCGATGCGCGCCCGCAGTTCGCCGTGCTCCGGAGGCGCGGCCAGGAGCGGGCCGAGGATCGAGAAACGCAGCCGTGCCCATCGCCGCGGCACCGCCGCGTCGCGTTCGTTGTTCGTGATCATGGATGGCTACCCTTGCGGCCGAGCGCGCTGGATCACCAAGCGCCCCCGGGCGACAAGCTCTGCGTGGCCTCCTTCGTCCCTCGCGAAACGCGCCTACGCCCGGCGCGTCGGCATCGCTGTCACCGTCGACAGCAGGCGAAGCACGGCGGCGACCGCCTCCGCGACGCCGTGGCGCACCATGAGCCGCTCGAGCAGCGCTCCCGGCAGTTGCTCGCCCGGCTCCATCGACGGTGACATCCGCGCTCGCACCGTCGTGAACCAGTTCGTCACCGGCAACTCGGCGGCGAACCACGCCAGCCAGCGCCGCAACGTCCATCGCGGCGGTGATGCCGGCGCCAGCGCCGACGCGACCGTCACCGCCGACCGCCACGCGGTCAGGACGATGGTGACCGCCAGGTAGACCCGGCGGCCGAAGAACACCAGCGACGCCGGCGTCCGGCGGTGCCGGCAGCCCTCTCGGCGGCAGCAGAAGCTCCGCCGCCGCTTGAAGATCTCGCCGGCGGCGCCGACCTCGCCGCCCCGCGGCTTCCGCGGGTAGTTCGCCTGGTCCAGCCGGCCCCCGCAGTCCGGGCAGTCCGCGGCCTTCACCGCCGCCGCGGTGCGGGCGTCCTCGGCGTCGAGCAGGTGGAAGAAGTTGGTCTCCGCGATCCAGTCATGGGACAAGCAGGTGGCCTCGGTTGGGTTCAGCGCCACCGAGACCAGCCTCCTCGGGCCCGTTGGGCAACTTTTCCGAGGGGGCTTTCCTTTTGCCCCTCAGCAAACTCGCTCAGAGCACGCCGAGTTCCCCTCGGACAACGCGCTCATGCTGAGCTGCGGCCCGAGGCCGGCGAGCGCGTACGCGCCGAGCCGTTCGACGCCATCGAGCTCCAGGTCGGGGTGCTGCTGGGCGACGATCCCGACGAGCGCTGAGATCGCCGACGACCTTCCCGGCGCGCTCGCCCCATCCGGGGCGGCGACGCCGTCGCAGCGCCCGTGACAGAGGTGTCAAGGGTGTCCATGGGCAACCGGCCGGCGGTGTCACGGAGGTCCCGAGGCAAATCTGTCGACGATGGATCGGGGCCGTACCCCCCCCCGCGGATCGCGCTTGACGGCTCGGCCTCGTCTGATAAACTATGCCGTAATCAAT
>CAYHCW010000424.1:0-3101 GCA_964355025.1 uncultured Gemmatimonas sp.
TCGTCGCCACCGTGAGCCCGCCCACGCCGTGCTGCTGCACGATGCCGTAGACGATGACGATGAATGCGCCGGTGGGGCCGCCAATCTGCACGCGCGAGCCGCCGAGCAGCGAGATGATCAGGCCGGCGATGATTGCCGTGTACAGCCCGGCCTGCGGTCCGACGCCGCTGGCGATGGCGAAGGCGATGGCGAGCGGCAGTGCCACGATGCCCACGATGACGCCGGCGGCCACGTCCTTGGCGAACTGCGCCCGGTCATAGTCGCGCAGGGTCGTGACGAGCTTGGGGACCAGCATCAGTCGTCGCCCCGCACGCGCCGTTCCCGCTTCTGCGCGCCCGAACGCTTCTTGCCCTCAAGACGCCGTTCGACCGATGCGCGCGTGGGCTTGGTGGCCTTCCGCTTTCTCGGCACCAGCAGCGCGCGCCGCACCAGGTCGGCCAGCCGCTGCTCCGCCAGTTCGCGGTTCTGACGCTGGCTTCGCGTGTCGCTGGCCACCACGCGAATGGACCCCGCGCTGTCGAGGCGCGAACGGAGCGCCTGCACCAGCCGGACGCGCTGCACGTCGCTGACCGCCGCTGACTGGCGAATATTCCAGGTGATCTCGACCCGCGTGGACGAGGTGTTCACGTGCTGGCCGCCCGGCCCGCCGGCACGGGACGCCCGCACGGCAAGCTCCGCGCGGGGAATCGCAACCGTCGAGTTGATGGGCAGGGAGTCGTCAGGCGCCAACGCGGGTGGGTGAGGAGAGGGGGTGGGGGGTGGCCTATCATATAAATATGCCGCTGGGTCTGGCTTATCGCACCCCTCAGGCTCTTGCATAATGCGGCAGAACACCCGATCCTGTAGCTCTTGCATCCTGCAACGGTGCCACACCTCGGGGCCTATGCGCGCGAATTTCTTTGAAAGTGCGGACCAGCGGTTCCTGGCCGTCCTCGATCCACGGCGGGTGGTGCGCTGGCTGTACGTCGCGCGCCTTTCGGTGGCGACCTCCATCTATGTGGCCGCCATCACGGCGTGGCAAACCGCCGATCCGGAAAAAACGCTCGTTGCGTCGCTAAGCTTTGCGCTCACGACGATTGTCGTGGTCGTGTCGTCCATCTGGACTGAGGTGCAGCGCAAGCCGCCGACCCTCGGCTACATGTACGGGCAGTTCGTCTTCGATCTCCTCGTTGTCACCTCGGTGGTCCACGTCACCGGTGGAGCGGCCTCGGGCTTTGCCGCGCTCTACATCCTGGTGAACGCGGCTGCGGCCATCGTCCTGCCCACGCGGGGCGCGCTGTTGGTGGCCGGCCTCGGCAGCACGTTGTACGTGGCCGATGTCTACGTGGTGGGAGAAGGGCAGCTGTCGGTCGCGCTGCTGCTGCAGCTGGCGGTCTTCGTGGGTGTCGCCTTCGGCACGAGTTCCATTGCCGCGCGGCTGCGTGAGCGGGGGCAGGGCACCGAGCGCCTCGTGGCCGAACTCGCGAGCGTGCGCCTCCGCGCCGCCGACATCCTGGCCAACATCCGCAGCGGCATCATCACCGTCGACGAGTTTGGCTCCCTGCAATACGCCAATCCGATGGCCAGCGAGCTGCTGGACCTTCCACTCGAGATGGCCATCGGGCACCCGGTCATCGACGACCTGCGGCGCGTGGCTCCGGTGGTTGGCAATGCGCTCGATCGCGCGCTGAAGGACCGGGTACACCTCAGCCGCGCCGAGGGGTTCCTGACGCGCGACGGCCGCCCCTTCCCGGTCGGTGTGACCACCACGTCGGCCGAGGGCGATGCGCGCCACGTGCCGCGGACCGCGACGGCCATCTTTCAGGACATCAGCGACCAGAAGCGGCTGGAGCAGCTGAACCTGCGCGCGCATCGCCTCGAGGCGGTGGCCGAACTCTCGGCGTCGCTCGCCCACGAGATCAAGAACCCGCTGGCGTCCATTCGCAGCGCCGTCGAACAGATGTCCAGGCGCCCGGCCGCGACCGACGACGAACGCACGCTCGGCAACCTCATCGTGCGCGAGTCCGACCGGCTCTCGCGCCTGCTGACGGAGTTTCTCGACTTCGCTCGCGTGCGCGTGACGAAGGTGGAGCCGGTGGACCTCGGCCAGATTGCCCGGGGAGCGGCCTCGCTCGCCTATGCCCATCCGGCGACGGCCGACGGCGTGCGCCTCGACGTGCAGGTGCCCGGCACCCCGCTGCGCTTTGACGGCGATGAGGACCTGCTGCACCGCGCGATCTTCAACCTCGTGCTGAACGCGATGCAGGTGGCTCCGGCGGGCACCACCGTGCGGGTGACGGCGCGCACCATCGAGCAGGACCAGCTGCCGTCGGGCGTTCCGTTCGAGCGCGGCGCGCTCGAGATCGCGGTGTCGGATGAGGGGCCGGGCATCCACGCCGACGTCCGCGACCGCCTGTTCGAGCCGTTCAGCACGACCAAGCCGGGTGGCACCGGACTTGGCCTCGCCGTGACGCATCGCGCCATCGAGGCGCACAACGGCTACATCCTGGTTGACACCAATGCGCGCGGGACCCGCTTCACGGTCCTGCTGCCGCGCACCCATCGCAGTTCCGGAGGCATCGCGTGACGGAACGTCCCAAGCCCACGGTGCTCGTCATCGACGATGAGACGGGCATTCTCGAGACGCTCGAGATCCTCCTGCGCAGCGAAGGCTTCGCGCCGCAGGTCGCGCACGGTGGCCGGGCCGGCCTGGAGGCCCTCGAGCACGGTCACCATGACATCGTGCTCACCGACGTGCGCATGCCGCAGGTGACGGGCGTCGAGATCCTCGCCGCCGCGCGGCTCCACGACAAGGACGTGCCCGTCATTCTCATGACGGCGCAGGCGACGCTGCAAACGGCGGTGCAGGCGGTGAATGAGGGCGCCTTCTATTACATCCAGAAGCCGTTCCGCAACGACGAACTGGTGGCGATCCTGCGGCGCGCGGCCGAGCACCGGCTGCTGCGTGCAGAAAACTCCACGCTCAAGAAGGAAATCCGGCGGCGCGATCGCGCCACCGAAGGGGCGCCCATTGGCGCCAACAAGAAGTGGCTGGAGGTCATGCGGCTGGTCGAGGCGGTGGCCGCCACCGAGTCGACCCTGCTCATCACCGGCGAATCGGG
>CAYHCW010000425.1:0-3099 GCA_964355025.1 uncultured Gemmatimonas sp.
CTCTCGTTCCCCCACCTCCACTCGTCCCCCCTCACCAAACCCCCGCACCCCGCACTCGACCTATAAAGCCACAACAGGGTGCTCTTCAGTGAACTCAAGCTTCGGCGCCAGCAGCCGGTACATCACCGGCGTCACCAGCCGCGCAATCAGCGTCGATGACACCAGTCCCCCAATGATCACCCACGCCAGCGGCGAGTACAGCGGCGACCCTTGCGTGGCCAGCGGCAGCAAGCCGCCGATGGCCGTGAGCGATGTCAGCACGATCGGCACGAAGCGCACTTCGCCCGCGCGCTGGATGGCATCGTCCAGCGAGTAGCCCTGCCGCCGCAGCTCATCGGTGAAGTCCACCAGCAGGATGCTTGTCTTGATCTCGATGCCGATGAGCGCCACGAAGCCGATCATGGCCGTGAAGCTCAGCGTGTTGCCGCTGAGGAACAGCGCCGTGATGCCTCCCACGATGCCCAGCGGAATGACGCTCGCCACCACCAGCGTGCTCTTGAACGTGCGGAACTCGAGCACGAGGATGGCGAGGATGCCGAACACCGCCACGATGATCGCGGCGCCGATGCCGCCGAAGCTCTCCTCGCGGCTCTCGATCTCGCCCGCGGGCACCAGGCGATACCCCGCCGGCAGCGGCATCGTCCGCAGCGTGGCCAGCGCCTCCTTGGTCACGCGGTCGGTGTTGAATCCCGTCTGCACGAAGCTCGTCACCGTCACCGCGCGCTGCTGGTCGTGGTGCGTGATGAGCGTGGGCGATGCCTCGAAGGCGAGGTGGGCCAGCTGGTTGAGCGGGATCATTGCCCCCGTGGTGGACGCCACCTGGATGCGGTCGAGAATCGCGCTCGTCGGGCGCCCGTCGCGCGGCACGCGCACGGTGATGGAATACTCGTCGCCGTCGGCCGAGCGAAACTTGCCGGCTTCGAGGCCGGCCACGCCCAGCCGCACCGTGCGGTCGAGCTCCACGGTGGCCACGCCCAGCAGGCCGGCCTTCTGGCGGTCCACCCGCAGCGCCAGGTCGGTGCGTGCGACGGTGAGCGGGTTGCGCACGTACTGCGTGCCCGCCGTGCGGCGCATCACCTGCTCCACGCGCGCTGCCACCGCGCGCAGCGAATCGAGATCGGGCCCCTCGATGCGCATCGCGATGGGCGCGTCTATTGGAGGCCCATTCTCGAACTCGCGCACCTCGATGCGCGCTCCCGCGTACTGCGCCAGCACCACGCGCAGCGAGTCGAGCAGTTGCGGTGTGCGCGCCGGTTCGTACGCGCGCAGCAGCACGAACAACTGGGCGACGTGCGCCGACTCCTGCCTGGGTGACGAATTGTAGTAGACGAACGGGTTGCCCTTGCCGACGTTCGTGAAGATGCCGCGCACGTCGGGCTGCCCGAGGAGCGTCCGCTCCACAAAACGCGCGGCCTCGTCGGTGGCCGCCATCGTCGAGCCTTGCGCCGTCTCGATGTCCACCATGAACTGCGGGGTGCCGGCCTTGGGAAAGAGCGAGAAGCCGACAAACGGCACCAGCGCGAGCGAACTGGCAATCAGCGCCGCCGAAATGGCCAGCGTGCGCAGGGGACTGCCGAGCGCGCGGTGCAGCAGGGGGGCGTAGCTCTTCTGGATGCCCTTCTCGAGCAGCTGCAGGAACCGGTTGCCGTGCTTGTCGGTGGTGGCCGGCATCACCATCGACGCGAGCCACGGCACGATGGTGAAGCTCACGAACAGCGACGCGACCACCGCATAGATGACGGCCAGCGGCAGGGAGCGGATGTAGCGCCCCACGAGACCGGGCAGGAAGATGAGCGGCAGGAATGCGAAGATCAGCGTGGCCGTCGCCCCCATCACCGCCACGGAGATCTGTCGCGTGGCCTGCACCGCCGCCTCGCGCCGCGAATGCCCCGCGCGCAGGAAGCGCGTGATGTTCTCCACCACCACGATGCTGTCGTCCACCAGCAGCCCCAGCGCAATCACGAAGCCGACAATCGACAGCTGGTTGATGCTGAACCCGGTGACATCGAGCAGCGTGACGGCGATGGCCAGCGATAACGGGATCGACACCATCACCACGAGGCTGGCGCGCGCGCCGAGCGGCAGCAGCGTCAGCAGCACGAGGGCGAGCGCGATGGCGAAGTCCGTGCCGAGCCGCGACAGGCGATGGTCCACGTTGGCCGCCTGGTCGAAGCCGCGCGCCAGTGTCACGCCCGAGGGCAGCTGCTGCTCGATGGCGTCGAGTACGGGCCACATCGCCGCCTTGACGTTGGCGATGTTGAACCCTTCCTGCATCGCGGCCGTCACGAACACGGCGCGCTTGCCGTTCCAGCGCCCGATGTGCACCGGGTCGCCGTACCCCCAGCGCACGTCGGCCACGTCCGTGAGCCGCACGACGCCGGCGCGAGCGCCGCCGATGACCGTTGCGCGCACTTCGTCGAGCGTGCGGTACCGTCCCTGCGGCACGAGGTTGAATCGGCGCGTGCCGGCGTCCACGCTGCCGCCGGGAATCGACACGTTGTCGCTGCCGATGGCCTGCATCACCTGCATGGCCGGAATGCCGAGCCGGGCCAGTCGGTCGAGGTCAAGCGACACCTGCACCTCGCGCCGCGGCGCGGCCCAGCGCTCCGACTTCTTGATGCCGCTGACGCGCTCGAGCCGGTCCTGGGCGACGTGCGCAATGGAGTCG
Organism: uncultured Gemmatimonas sp.; assembly: GCA_964355025.1. Lineage (GTDB taxonomy): Bacteria > Gemmatimonadota > Gemmatimonadetes > Gemmatimonadales > Gemmatimonadaceae > PNKL01. The sequence continues at coordinate 2,669 of CAYHCW010000425.1, forward strand.
AGCTGGGCGTACGGTGCGGTCTCGCTGACGATGGCCGCCTGCAGGATGGCCACGTTCGTCGGCGACGCGCGGAGGATCTGCAGGCGCGACAGGCCGGCCGGCAGCTCGGGGCGCAGCGCGCTCATCTCGCGCAGCACCTCGTCTTCCTTCCGGTCGGCGTCCACGCCCGGATCAAACTCGACCTGCAGCACGGCCAGGCCATCCTCGGACCGTGATGTCATCTTCGTCATCTGGTCCAGCGCCCCCAGCTTGTCCTCGATCTTGTCGACGACGAGCTGCTCCATGTCGCCGGGGCTCGCGCCCGGGTACACGGCGATGACGTTGAAGATCGGGATGGGAAAGACGGGATCTTCGCCGCGCGGAATCCTGAACCAGCTCGCCACGCCCAGCGCGGCGAGCATCAGGAACATCAGGATGGTGAACTGCCAGCG
>CAYHCW010000426.1:0-3097 GCA_964355025.1 uncultured Gemmatimonas sp.
CGCGTCACCCTTGTCCCCCCCGACATGTTCACGCCACGCGCGCCGATGCGCGTTGCCGCCATCAGCATCGGCGTCTTCGCGCTCTCCCTGCTCAGTTGCGGACGGGAGGTCACCGCGCCGCAGAACGGAGTCAGTTTCGTTCGCCGCGGCATGTTCTCGGTGGATCCGCAGTTCCCCAAGCTCATGAACAACGCGTCGCTGTCGGGCGCGGTGGAGTTCGAGCGGGTGCGGGTCGTGCTTCGTCGCGCCGACGGCAGCATCGCGCTGGACACGATGGTGCTCTTTCCGGTGGGTGCCGACTCGGTGTCGCTCGCCATGAACGTGCCCCTCGGCGCGTCGACGGGCGCATCGGGCGAGAACTTGAAGCTGAGCCTTGGGTACGTGAACGCCGCGGGTGACACCGTCTTCAAGGGCGGTCCGGTGGACGTCACCGTCGTTCCCGCGGGATCAGGCACCACGCCGCCGCCGATCGTGATTCCGGTGGTCTACTCAGGTACGGGGAGCACGGCCACCGCGGTGCAAGTTTCACCCCGCGCCTTCGGCGGCTACCCGGGCGAACGATTCTCCTTCACGGCAACTGCCGTTGATGGAGCCGGCCGCGCGATGGCCGGCACGCCGGTGTTTTGGAGCACCAACGACGGCAGTCGGGTGAGCCTCGATTCCAACCTCGGCGGCAACGGCGCGTTCGCCGGCGCCCGCGGCACCGCCAAGCTGTACGCGCAGTTGCTTACCGGCCAGGTCGATTCGGTGACGCTGTCGGTGCTCTCGCGGCCCAGCCGGCTCGAACTCGTGAGCGGGGACAACCAGACCAGTTCTCCCTCGCGAACGCTGGCCAACCCGCTCGTCGTGCGTGTGGTCGCCACCGATGGCCTGCCAGCCGCGGGCGTCGTGGTGTCATTCAGCGCGGCGGCCGGAACCGTTGCTCCGACATCGGCGACCTCCGACAACTCGGGGCTGGCCAGCACGCGATGGACCCTGGGAGCGACCGCAGGGCACGCCATGATGACGGCGACCTCAGCGGGGATGACGGGCTCCTCGGGTACGGTGACTTTCAACGCGCAGACGGTGTTGCCGCGCGCGACCAGGCTGGCCTTCGAGAGCGCGCCGGCCGGCGTGGCGGCGGGCGCGGCGTTGGCAGCGGTTCGCGTCGTCGCGCAGGACTCGACGGGCGCGGTGGTGCCGACCGCGGTGGGTACGGTGACGCTGGTGCTCAGCGGTGGCACCGAATCGGCGCGCTTGGGCGGCACCTTGTCGGCGCCGCTGGTCAACGGCATTGCCACATTTACCGACCTGACGGTCAATCGCACCGGCACCGGGTACACACTCGCTGCATCCGCCTCGTCCCTGACGTCGGCCTCGTCGGCGGCGTTCAGTGTCACGGAGGGCGCGTCGGCCAGCCTTCGCTTCACCTCCGAGCCGGGCAACGGTGTCGCTGGCCGGCGGCTGGGCGTGATGCGCGTGCAGGCATTCGACGCGCAGGGTAACCCGGCAACGGCATTCAGCGGCGCGGTGACGTTGCGCATGAACGTCAACCCCGGCGGCAGCGATCTGGGCGGCACGCTGACTCGCACCGCCGACAGGGGCTTGGCGACCTTCGACGATGTAACGATTAACCGCAATGGCATCGGCTACACGGTGGCGGCCACGGCGGCGGGTCTGGCGACAGGCGGCACCATTCCGTTCGACATTACGTCGGGAGCGGTCGGCCGACTCACGGTCGTGCGCGGCGCGGGACAGTCGGCCCCGGCCTCGTCGGTCCTTGACACCATCATCGTGCAGGTCACCGACTCGCTGGGTAACCCGGTTGCCGGTGCGAGCGTCGGGGCGACGGCCGCGAGCGGCAACGGGACGGTCACCCTGATCACGGCCGTCACGGACGCCGTTGGCGCGGCGCGCCTGCGCTGGACCCTTGGCGCGATCGCGGGCGGCCAGCAGATCACCATCGGCGCGAGTTCCCTCAGCGCCATAGTCACGGCCACTGCGATCGGCAGCTCCGGCCCGACGAAGCTCTTCCTTGGCTTCGACAACCTGAACGTCACGACCGGCGTGCCGACGGCACTCTCGGTCTTTCTCACTGCGGCGCAGGCGTCGCCGGTGACGGTGTCGCTCACCACGCTCGACGCGCTGTCGCAATGGACCACCAGCAGCATCGTCATTCCCGCCGGCGCCACGTCGGCCAACGCGACCATCCGCGGTCTCACCGCCGGTGCGTCGCGCGCGGCGGCCAGCGCCACCGGCGCAGGCGCCGACACCGTGAACTTGACGGTGGTTCAGGCGACGGTTCGCCTGTTCAACTCGTACCTGAGCATCAACGGCAAGGGCGATACGGTCGAGACGCGCGTCGACCTGAGCGCGCCTGCCCCGGCCGGTGGCGTGACGGTGACGTTCGATATCAGCAATGCGGGCCTCGTCATTCTCGCGCCATCGCCGGGCACGCGTCCCACGGACGGCAACTGCGGAGGCGAACTCTTGGCGCCGGACGAGGCGGCGGTGGCGGCCCCCGGGCGCACCGCAAGCGTACTGTCGGGCACGACGGTCACCATCAAGGCCGGCGAGACACAGGCGTACCTGTATGTCATTGGCGACACGCTCACCGGTTCCACCTACATCACGCCCATTGCCACCGGGTACGGATCGCAGTCGGCGTCGGCGAGCGTGCAGTCCCGCAGCTTGTACTTTGGGAACGGGTACAGCACGGCCACGACCGTGGGCTCGATGATCACGCAGTACGTCCAGCGCGGCGAGTACGGCCAGACGTCACAGGCCGTCACCTTCACGGCGCGCACACCAGGCGTCGTGCAGGTTCCGGCCGTCGCGATCATTCGCGCCGAACAGAATTCCCAGTCGGTCCGGCTCGTTGGCATCGCCCTCGGCAGCACCTGGGTGGTGGCGTCCGCCGCGGGATACCTCTCCGACTCCATGTTCGTTGACGTGCGTCGGGGGGCGTTCAACGTCTGCTGCGATCAGACGGTGATTGTCGGCGCGACGACGCAGGCGAGCTCCATCTCGGTGTACGCGTATGACTCGACGCAGTCGTACGCGGCGTACCGCGCGACGCCGCTCGCCATCCCGGTCACGTCCAGCAATCCGGCCGTCC
>CAYHCW010000427.1:0-3083 GCA_964355025.1 uncultured Gemmatimonas sp.
GCCCTCGACCTATCCGGAAAATTTACCGAAAGTCCCACCGGAAATCAACCTTTTTCTGCCCTTGTAAGTCGTTCAATCACAAGCATTTGCTGGCGCGCTTTTCACCTGCGCATCGCGAAGGCGCGAAGGACAAGAAGGGCCGCGAAGTTTGCCTGCTCGCACGAACGAAAACGGGTGAGCCAGATGGCCCACCCATTTCGTCTCTTCGTGAACCTTCGCGCGCTTCGCACTTCGTGGTGTGCAGGAGAACTCAGCTCAGGCTAACAGGTTCGGCTACACCGGCTGCGTTGGCGCAGAAGCCGGCGTGGCGGCGGGCGGCTTGGTCGGCGCGTCATCCGACAGCACGTCGGCCTCTTCCGCCTCCACCTCGCGGTCAATCGCGTCACGCTCGGCTTCGTACCGCTCATACCAGCTGCGGGTGATCTCGCCGGCCAGCTCGCGATTGCCCAGGCCAAATGAGAGCGCCAGCGCCAGCGCGATGGCGCCGAAAATGATGGCGAATGCCGTGGTCACGATCTCGGTGGCGACTCCCAGTTCCTGGAGCGCCATGAAGATGGCCAGCAGTACCACGCCACCCTTGCCCACGCGCGCGAGCGTCGGTCCGCCGTGCAGCGCGCTCGTGCTCGCGGCGATCAGCCCGCCCACGAAGTCGCCAAGCACGATGCCCACGACGATGATGACGATCGCCGCGACCACGCTCGGGATGTAGCCCACCAGCTCGCTGAAGAGCGACGCCAGGGAGTCGAGGCCGAGTGCGTTGGCCGCCAGCAGCATCGCACTGAACATCACCAGCCAGAACAACAGGTTGGCGATGGCAAGCGTGGGATTGAGGTGCGACCCCACGCGCTCCAGCGGCACCACGCCGCCCTTTCGCAGCACGTCATTGAGGTGCACACGACGCAGCAGCCGCGCCGCGCCCTTCTGCACCAGCTTGGCAAGCAGGTAGCCGGCGAGGAGTACGACAGCCGAGCCGAACAGTGCCGGGATGTATTCCCAGAACTGGGCGAAGCTTTCCTGCAGACGATCAAGGAAGTTCACGACGACTGGACTCGCGGTTGGGTGTGCCTGAATCTAGAACGAATACGACACAATCGAATAGGTGCCCGGCACGCGCGCGGCGGCCAGCGCCAGCGACTGGGGTGTGATGGTCAGCCGCTGACTGAGCCGCCGGCCGGCATCGGGGCGCGCACCGAGCCAGTGTTCGGCCAACGCCACGCCGCCCACCGCCCCGACGGCCCCCAGGGCGGCCGTCGCCGCGTTGAAGCGGTCGCTCGACCCCACCAGCACCGCCACGCCGCCGCCCATCAGCGCCCCAGCCACGGCGGCGATGCTCACCAGCGAGCCCTCGCCGCGCGAATGATCGTACCGGCGCACCAGCAGCCGGTCGCCCGCCACGAGACCGACCAGCCCGCCGCCGATGAGCGTGAACGTCGTCGTCCGCGTACCCGGGGCGCCGTTGGCCACGGCCGCGCCCGCTGCCCCAACGCCGATGAGCGACGACGCCCAGAGTGTCTGCACGTCGCCGGCGGTGACGCTGTACGGGGCATACGAGGCGTACATCGCGCCAAGTTGCATGCCGGCAATCGCCGCGCCGGCCCCCACCGCCGCCCGCGCTCGGGCACGTCCGGTGTCGCTGTTGAGTGCGTACATCGTGGCCATCGCCAGCGCGGCGGCCGCATCGGCGCCGAACATCGACGACATCGCCGCGCCGGGCGTGAGCCGCTTGCCGAGCGTCAGCGCCCCGGTGGTGCCGAGCATCGAGCCGAAGAACATGCCCGCCGCGTAGTCATTCTTGCCGGTCAGCGCGAACTGCAATGCGGCGCCGATGGCTGCGCCGCGCAGGGGAGCGCGGGTAGCCAGCAGCTCCATGCCGTCGGTGATCTGCAGGTCGCGCGACAGCTCGGCAGCCGCAAAGAAACTGCCCCCCGCCATCACGAGGTATGCGGCGGCGGCTGGCACGGCCGCGTCGGTGACAGTGGCGGCGAATGACGGACCGTACAGTCCAATGCCCAGCAGGGTCTGGTTGCGCACGAACGAAGTGCTCAGCATGCGCTTCACCCCTGAGACGCCGGTGTCCGACCGCACGCGCGACGGCGCGGCGCTCCGGCGTGCGCTGTCGGCGAGTTCGAGACGCGGCTTGGGCGCGCCGGCGGGATCCTGCGCGGCGAGGGGAAGGGCGATGAGCAGGACGGCGAGCAGGCGCATGCGGTTTTGTCGGAGGGTTCTGTGCTATGGACGGTTAGATGGCACGGACGGTTTCTTGGTGCAGGGGGCAGGGGCACAGTGAAGTGCCGGGGGCAGAGAAAGAGCGTAGGACGGAGGGCGGTGTGGAGAGGCCTGCCCCCCTGTCCCGTGTACCCCACTGTGCCTGTGTCCCCTGCACTTCACTGTGCCTGTGCCCCCCGCACTTCACCGTGCCTGTGCCCCCTGCACTCAGTTCCGTGTCCCGCGTCGAACATCAAACATCACCGAGCGCTTGCACCGCGTGCACATCAACCACTCGCGCTGGCGCGCATAGCCCAGCCCGAAGCTCCCGCCGCCGATCGCGCGCGCCGTCATCACCACGTCGCAGCGGGGGCAGCGCGCCGGCGCGCCGGCGGCGAACGCGGTGCGCAGGGTACGCTGCTCGTCGTCGGTGTACTGCGCACGCTGGTCGTCGCGCGTCCCGCCCTCGCCGTCGCTCATGCGCTGGTCACGCGTTGCCCATGGCGGCTCATTCGCCAATCTGCAGCACAATCTTCCCAAACTGCGCGCCGCGCTCCAGGCGCTCCATCGCCTCACGCCCGCGCGCGAGCGGATACACCGAATCCACCGGCACCGAGAGCCGGCCGGCCACCAGTTCGGCCACCACCGCCTCGAACTCCGCGTCGCTGCCCATGGTGGACCCCATGATCGTCCACTGGTTCCAGAACAGCTTGCGCACGTCCGTGGGCAGCAGGTGCCCGCTGGTGCCGCCGCACGTCACCAGCCGTCCGGCACGGCCCAGCGCGCCCAGCGACTGCTCCCACGTGACCGCGCCCACGCTGTCCACCACCACGTTTACGCCGCGCTTTCCGGTGCGTGCACGCACCTCGCGGCCCACG
>CAYHCW010000428.1:0-3082 GCA_964355025.1 uncultured Gemmatimonas sp.
CGACATTCTCATCTGCCGTACCGAGCGACCGCTGAGCGACGAGACCAAGCGCAAGATTTCCCTGTTCTGCAATGTGGAGTTCGACGCCGTCATCGAGAGCCGCGACGTGCCGACGATCTACCAGATCCCGCTCACGTTCGCCGAGCAGAAGCTCGACCAGATCGTCTGCCGCAAGCTGGGCCTCGAGACGACGCCCGCCGACCTGACGGCGTGGCGCGCGATGGTGCAGAAGGTCGTGGAGCCGGCGTCGAGGGTGCGCATCGCCGTGGTGGGCAAGTACACGGATTATGCCGACAGCTACAAGAGCGTGCAGGAGGCGCTCATTCACGGGGGCATCGCCAACGACGTTGGCGTCGAGATCGCGTGGACGTCATCCGACCTGTTCACCGATCCCGACACGTCGCGGCGGATGCTCGCCACCTACGACGGACTCCTTGTGCCCGGCGGGTTCGGCGTGCGGGGTGTCGAGGGCATGGTGGATGCCATTCGCGGCGCCCGCGAGACGCTCACGCCCTTCTTCGGCATCTGCCTCGGCATGCAGGTGGCGATCATCGAGTTCGCGCGCAACATCTGCGGGCTCGACGACTCCAACTCGAACGAGTTCGCGCCCGATTGCGCGCACCCGGTGATCGCCTTGATGGAGAGCCAGCACACCGTCAAGGACATGGGTGGCACCATGCGGCTGGGCGCGTATGCCTGCCGCCTGACGCGCGGGTCGCGCGCCGCCGAGATCTACGGCGTCCCCGAGATCAGCGAACGCCACCGGCATCGCTACGAAGTCGGCAACCAGTTCCGCGACCTCTTCGTGGAGAAGGGGATGAGCCTCTCGGGGCTCTCGCCCGACGGCTCGCTCGTGGAGATGGTCGAACTGCCGGAACATCCGCACTTCGTCGCCTGCCAGTTCCATCCCGAGCTGAAGTCGCGCCCCACGCGTCCGCATCCGTTGTTCGCGAGCTTCATCGCGGCGGCAGTCAAGCACCGCGACCGGCGGTCGGCCGCGCCGGCCGGCGCCGCCACGCCCGCCCTTGCCAAGGCCACCTGATCGATGCCCGCTTCGTTCCCGCGTGACCAGCTGTTCCTGATTGCCGGCCCGTGCGTCGTCGAGTCGGACGACATCATGCTCCGGGTGGGCGAGCATCTCGCGCGCCTCGCCGAGCGAGTGCCCGGCGGCATCATCTACAAGGCCAGTTTTGACAAGGCCAACCGCTCGAACGCCGGGGCGCATCGTGGCCCCGGCATGGACGAGGGCCTGGCTGCCCTCGACCGCGTGCGCGCGGCCACCGGGCTTCCGGTGATCACCGACGTGCACCTGCCCGCGCATTGCGCCACGGTTGCCTTGGTGGCCGACGCCCTGCAGATCCCGGCCTTCCTCTGCCGCCAGACCGACCTCCTCGAGGCCGCCGGCGCCACCGGAAAGCCCGTGAACATCAAGAAGGGCCAGTTCCTGCATCCCGAGGGAATGCGCGGCGCCGTTGCCAAGGTGCGCAGCGTCGACCCGGTTGGCGCCGCGGGCCCGGGAAAAGCTCACGTGGCGGTAACGGAACGTGGGTCGTTCTTTGGATACGGTGACCTCGTGGTCGACATGCGCGCCATCCCGCGCATGAAGGAAGCCTGTGGATGCCCGGTGATCTTCGACGGCACGCACTCGGTGCAGCAGCCGGGTCGCGGCGAAGGCGGTGCCTCCGGCGGCGTGCGCGCGATGATTCCCCACCTGACGCTGGCTGCCTGCGCCGCCGGCGCGGACGGGCTCTTTCTCGAAACGCATCCCGACCCGGATCACGCGCCGAGCGACGGCCCGAACATGATTCCCCTCCACCAGCTCGATGACCTGGTGCAGCGCGCGATTGACGTCTGGGCGGCGGCCCGAGGCGCCCGGTGACGGCGGCCGCTCCGACGCGGCGCACGCCGGCGCGCACGATCGACGCACTCGCCGCGAAACGGGTGAAGTTCGTCGTCCTCGACGTCGACGGGGTGCTCACCGATGGCGGCATCTTCCTCGGGGACGTCGACGGGCGCCGCCTCGAGTTCAAGAAGTACGACATCCAGGACGGTCTGGGCATCCTGATGCTCCGCTGGGCGGGCATCAAGGTCGGCATCATCACGGGGCGTGTATCCGAGAGCGTCTCGTTGCGCGCCGCCGAACTGAAGGTCGATGAACTCGTGCAGGACGAGCAGGCGCGCAAGCTTCCCGCGCTCCGCAAGATCTGCCAGCGACTCGGCATTGGACTGGATGAAGTGGCGTTCCTTGGCGACGACCTGCCCGACGTGGGAGTGCTGCGCGAAGTGGGACTGCCCGTCGCCGTCGGCAATGCCACGGTGGACGCGGTGAACGCCGCCACGCTGCAGCTGACACGCACCGGCGGGGCAGGGGCGGTCCGCGAGTTTTGCGAACTGCTGCTGCGCGCGCGCGGCGAGTGGGACGCGCTCGTGGAGCGCTACGTGCAGAGCCGATCGGAGGACGTCAGCAAGTGATGACGCCGGCTGACATCATCGCGCGCGGACGCCGTGTGATCGCCATGGAACAGGCAGCGCTTGGACAGACCGCCGACCGGGTGGGGCCGGAGTTCGCCAGGGCCGTGGAGCTGATCGCCACGGCCAAGGGCCGCACCATCGTCGCCGGCATCGGCAAGTCGGGCCTGATTGGCCGCAAGATCGCCGCGACGCTCACGTCCACGGGAACTCCAGCCACCTTCCTGCATCCCACGGAGAGCGTACACGGCGACCTCGGCATCGTCGGTGCCAACGATGTCGCCATCCTGATTTCGAAGAGTGGCGAGACCGAAGAGCTGCTGCCGTTGCTGGAACAGCTCAAGCGCCTCGGGGTACGCGTCATCGCCATCTCCGGCGAGCCGGACTCGACGCTCGCGCGCTCGGCGGATGTCGCGCTCGACGCGTCGGTGGAGGAGGAGGCGTGTCCGCATGACCTGGCACCGACCACGAGTACGACCGCCCAGCTCGCGCTCGGCGACGCGCTGGCGGTGGTGCTGCTCGAAGTGAAGGGATTCCGCCGCGAAGACTTCGCGCGACTGCACCCCGGAGGGTCGCTGGGCCGCAAGCTGCTGACGAAGGTGCGCGACGTGAT
>CAYHCW010000429.1:0-3081 GCA_964355025.1 uncultured Gemmatimonas sp.
AGCGTGCCGAAGCCGCGGGCCCAGGTGACCTTGTTCTTCTTGAAGAGGAACTCGACGCCCTTGGTGTTCTGTTCCACGACGTCGTCCTTGCGCTTCATCATGCGCGCGAGGTCGAACGACACGCCGGCGTAGTCGATGCCGTGCTCCGCGGCATGCAGGCGCGCGAACTCGTAGTGCTCGGTGGAACTGAGCAGCGCCTTGGACGGAATGCAGCCGACGTTCACGCAGGTGCCGCCCAGCGTGCGGTCCATCTCCACACAGACGGCGGTGAGGCCCAGCTGGGCGGCGCGGATGGCGGCCACGTAGCCGCCGGGGCCGCCGCCGATGACAAGCACATCAGGGGTCAGTATGTCAGTCACGAGTCGCGCCGGTTGGAGTCTGCGGGAAATCTAACCGGTCACCGAACCACGGCGCCTCCGGGATGCGCGGTGCGCTACCCCACCCGCAGCATCGGACGGCGCAGCGCGCGCGAGGCCGCCACCGGCGCGTGCAATCCGTCGCCGTCGAGCGTGAACTGGCGCACCATGCCCAGCATCGTTGCCGCCTGGCTCGACAGCTCTTCCGCGGCGGAGGCCGATTCCTCGGATCCGGCGGCCGACCTCTGCGTCACCTGGTTCACCTGGTCGATGGCCGAGGTGATCTGGCGCACCCCTTCCAGTTGCTGCTCCGACGACACGTTGATCTCGTCCATCATGGTGGTCACGCGCGCGACGTGACTGTCGATTTCGCGCAGCTGCGCCAGCACCTCGCTGTTGAGCGAGACGCCGCGCGCCGAGCTCCGGGTGGAGCGCTCGACGAGTTCGGCGGTCTGCTTGGCCGCCTCGGCGCTGCGCAGCGCCAGGGCGCGCACTTCCTCGGCCACCACGGCGAAGCCGCGGCCGGCGTCGCCGGCGCGCGCCGCTTCGACGGCGGCGTTGAGGGCCAGCAGGTTTGTCTGGAAGGCGATCTCCTCGATCGTCTTGAGGATGCGCGCCGTGGCCGTCGACGCGCTCTGGATGTCGCTGATGGCGGTCGACAGGTCCTCCATCTGGGCGACGCCATTGGAGGTGCTCTGGCGCGCCGTCAGCGAGGTGGCGTGCGCCTCGCGGGCGCTTTCCGCGTTCGTACGGCTCTGGCTGTCGAGCTCCTGCAGGCTCGCCGAGATCTGCTCGAGCGCGCTCGCCGAGGTCGTGGCGCCCGCAGCGAGCGACTGGCTGCCCGACGCCACCTGCTCGGACGCACCGGCGACCTGTTGGGTGGCCTGGCCGATTTCGCCGAGCGCGCCGGCGACGTTCTCGACGGCCTCGTTCAGCGCGTCACGCAAGCGGAGGTATTCGCCGTTGAAGTCGCCGCGCATACGCGCCGACAGGTCGCGCTCAGCGACGCGCTGCAGGGTGTCCGACGCGGCCTGGAGCGGGCGGGCCGCCGCATCAAGCGTGTCGTTGAGGCCGGCCACCAGCCGGCGATACGCGCCGTCATAGGCGTCGGCGTTGGCGCGGTGCGACAGGTCACCGGCCCGGGCGGCGTCCACAAGGGTGGCGGCCTCGCCTATCACGGCCTGCAGCGTCGCGCACGAGCGCTCGGTGGCCTCGGCCATGGAGGCGGCCTCGGCCAGCACGAGGTTCACCCCCTTGGCCAGCATACCCAGTTCGTCGTCGGCGTCCACGGGCAGCGGCACCTGCTCACTGGGCATCTGCATCGCCAGGTCGCCCCTGGCCATCGATTCAGCTCCGCGCCGCAAGACGGCGATCTGTTCCCTTTGCAGGGTGTCGAGTCCGGCGATGATCGTGGCGACCCCACGCGTGAGGTACCGTGCGGTCCAGATGCCAAGCCAGAGGGCCAGCAGCATGACGATGGGCGTCATCGACAACGCGCCGTAGCGGATGAACCGCGAGAGCCGGTCGCCCAACTCGAAGGTCGCCTTCGCCTCGCGCGCATGATGGACGGCCAGGTCGGAGAAAGCCGCCAGGACGGGGTCGATGGCGGGGTACATCTCACGTTCCGCGAATTGCACGAGTCCGGCGGTGTCCTTCTGCGCCAGGATGGTGAGCAGATGATCGATGGCGCCATCGGACTGCTGCATCGCGGTCTCGGCCCTGGTCACGATCTGCCTTTCCGTCGAGTCGAGTTCGGTGGTTGAGTACGCCTTCCACGCGCTGTCGATGCGCTCCTTGCTGGCGGTTGCGGTGGCCAGGCCGTCGGCAAAGCTGACCGAGCCGGCACGCACCTTGTGCGTGTTGTCGGCGATGGACACCGCGAATCCATCGGTCACCACCTTGAGTTGATCGAGCGGCTCGACGCGATGGAAGTAGACGGAGCGGAGCCCGTTGTTCACGATCGTGTTGCCGCCAACTGCGACAACGGCCGAAAGGCCCATCACGGCGACGACGGCGCTGAAGCCGGCAAGGACGCGGGTCCCGATCTTCATTGAGAGAAGCACCACGTGGAGGTGCGCTGCACACCAGCGTCGGTGCGGCGCGGCGAGGCGAGGCGAGGCCCCGCCGGATACTCGGGCTGACCCTCTGGGTATCGGCGGGTGTCGCGATCGGCTGAAATTCTGCGCGGGAGGGTGAAAGGCACGAAAAAGGCCGGGCATCAGCCCGGCCCTTCCGTCCATCCCGAGGGGAGGAATCAGTCGATCAGCATCGTTGCCGGGTCTTCCATCAGTTCCTTCACCCGCACGAGGAAGAGCACGGCCTGCTGGCCGTCGACGATGCGATGGTCGTACGACAGCGCGATGTACATCATCGGGCGAATGACCACCTCGCCGTTCACGGCCACCGGGCGGTCCTGCGTCTTGTGCAGCCCGAGGATGGCGACCTGCGGGTAGTTGATGATGGGCGTGGAGAGCAGCGACCCGAACACGCCGCCGTTGGTGACGGTGAACGAGCCGCCGGTGAGGTCGTCCATCGTCAGCTTGCCGTCGCGCGCCTTCTTGGCGACCGCGATGATGTCGCGCGAGATGTCGAGGATGCCCTTGCGGTCGGCGTCCTTCAGGTTCGGCACCACGAGGCCGGCATCGCTCGATACGGCGATGCCGAGGTTCACGTAATGCTTGTAGATGATCGATTCGCCGTCGATCTGCGCGTTCACCGTCGGAAA
>CAYHCW010000430.1:0-3078 GCA_964355025.1 uncultured Gemmatimonas sp.
TTGGCATGTACGTCGTGCACAACCTCGTGGTCGAGGTGCTCAACGGAACCGTCGAGGTCGAGTCCGAACAGGGGCGCGGAACGCGGGTGCGGGTGCGGGTTCCGCTGACGCCGAAGGCGTGACGGCTCACCCCCCGAAAACACGCGCCTGCACATCCCGTGCGTGCGAAGACGCGCAGGGGGTGCTGCAGATGGCGTCGCTGAACGGGGTGGTCGCGCTGGGCGAGCGGGCCGGGAAGCGGGTGCGCAAGGTCATCACGCTTGGCGGGAAGGAGTTCGCGCTGGGGCCGCGGTGTGCGAGCTTCGACGGCTACAATGTTCACGCCAACGTGGCGCTCGCCGCGCACGATCGGTCCGGCTTGGAGCGGCTGTGTCGGTACATCCTGCGCCCTCCCCTGGCCGCAGCGCGGATCGAGCGGCTTCCGGATGGGCGGGTACGGATCGGGATGAAGCGCGTTTGGTCGGATGGCACCTCGGCAATCGAACTTTCTTGCTTAGAACTTACTGAAAAGCTCGCGGCGATTGTGCCCCCGTTCCGGGCAAACCAGGTCCTGTACGCGGGGATCCTCGCCGGCAACGCGGCTTGGAGGGCCGAGGTCGTTCCGAAGGTGCCCAGCTCGACCGAGGCGGAGCGCGAGGCCCGGGCGTCGCTCCGCCTGGTGAAGCGCGACGCGAAGCGGGGCCGCAACAAGTTGCCCGACGACGCGCCGCTGGGGTGGGCTGAGCTTCTAAAGAGGGTGTTCGGCGTTGACGGCTGGGAATGTCCTGACTGTGGAAAGCGCATGCACCTCCGGACGGTGGTCGAGGGCTCGCCCGCCGCGTTGACGATCACCACGAGCCTGCTGCGCTCGACGGGACCGCCTCGTCCGCGCGGTGGGGGCGACGACCGGGGGGTCTACGCGGGGGCGTAGACGGGGCCGGGGGCGGAGCTGCGCGTCACTGGCAGTTTTTCCCTCCGAGCGCCGGATATTTGCCGCAGCGCGGGCTTGCCGGGCGACCCGAAGCGGGTGTACCCTCTCGGCGTGTGCCTTCCGCCATGCCGTTCATGCTCCCTATCCCCGCGCAGCCCCGCCAACGTCGGCATCCGCGGGTCGTCCCAGCCCGCCACGTGTCCGTCGTTCACCAGCTTGAGGAAGCGCCGCTTGGACATCACGGTCCAGGTCAGGTTCAAGCGGGCGAACTCGTACTGGTGCGGGGGTTCGGGAAGGTCACACTCGGCGAGAATCCAATCGTAGAGCTCGCGGTTGTTCTCAAACTCAAGGGTGCAGATGGAGTGGGTGATGCCCTCGATCGCGTCGCTCAGGCAGTGGGCGAAGTCGTAGAAGGGGTAGATCTTCCACGTGTCGCCGGTGCGGTAGTGGTGGGCGAAGCGGATGCGGTACAACAGCGGATCCCGCATCTTGAAGTTGGGGTTCGCCATGTCGATCTTCGCGCGGAGCACGCGGCTGCCCTCGGCGAATTCCCCGAGACGCATGCCCTCCAAAAGGCGAAGGTTCTCCTCGACCGAGCGGTCGCGGTACGGCGAGGGGCGCCCCACTTCGGTGGTGCTGCCCCGCGTCTCGCGGATCTCTTCGTCCGACAGATCACAAACGTACGCCTTACCCTTTTTGACGAGGTAAACGGCGTACTCGTAGATCTTGCCGAAGTAGTCCGACGCGAAGAACACCTTGTCCTTCGGGTCGAACCCCAGCCAGTTCACGTACTTCAGGATCGCGTCCACGTACTCGACGCTCTCCGTGGACGGGTTCGTGTCGTCGTAACGGAGGTGGCACACGCCGCCGAACTCCGCCGCGAGGCCAAAGTTGAGGCAGATCGACTTCGCGTGGCCGATGTGCAAGTACCCGTTCGGCTCCGGAGGGAAGCGGGTGACGACGCGGCCCCCATAGGCGCCCCGAGCCTGATCTGTGGCGATGATCGCGCGCAGGAAGTTCGGAGGAGGGGAGGGTTCGATCGGGGTAGCCATGGGGGACTCGCAGCGGGCGGGGGCTAACCTATGGGTACGGCGAGCGGGGTTGGCAAGGGGGGCCCGCGGGTGGCCTGGTCCCGTTGTCGCGTGGGGTTCGCCTCGCGGTCCGGTGCGGTCGCCCCCTACCGACTCGCGTCCACCACCGCCGGAAGCTCCGGCTCCCAAGCTGCTTTCGCCAATTCCAGCGCGTACCCACCCCAGAACTGGCCGGCGGCGGGGCCGCCGTGGCACGTGCCGTCGGACTCGCCCGGGCGCTTCACCCACAAAAACGCATCCCCCCGGCGTAGTCCAGGGTTCAACGTCGGGTCTTCGCCGAGCGCGCGCCCGAAGGGGTTGCACCACTCGCCGTTGGCGCCGTGGCCGTTGCGGCTGGTATCGACGACGTAGTGGAGGTCGCCGCCGAGGGTTCGCGAGAGCGCATCGCCATACTTGATGTTCTTGCCGGTGGCGACGAAGTTCGAGACGTTCAGGGCGAAGCCGCGGGACTGGCGAACGCCGGCATCTTCGAGACGGGCAGCCATCTCGCTCACGGGCAGCGAATCGGGGTGGCCGCCGTCGAGGTACACCCGCGCCCCGGGGTGCGCGCCAAACGTCGTGACCGCGGCACGGAGAAGGGCGAGCCGCTCGTCGCGCTGGGCGTCCGTGAGGCAGTCAAGTTGGGTGAGCGCGTCGGGCTCGAGCACGACGATGGCCTCGCCTTTGCCCACCCCGGCCGCCACCTGCTCGATCCAGGCCAGATACGACTTCCCGTCGGCCTTTCCGCCGGCTGAGTGCTGCCCGCAGTCGCGGTTCGGGATGTTGTAGGCGACGAGGACCGGCACCGCGGATTGCCGCCTTGCTTCGCTGACGATGCTCGCCACCGCCTTCTGGGGCTCCTTCGTCCAGCCGCCCAGCCACACCGCGGCCGGGGTCTCGGCGATCCGGTCGAGCAGCGCGGCGTCGTTCGGGTGCTCCGCTCGCAGCGCGTCTGCGACTTTCTTGGCCGGCGAACCCGGCTGCACCCACAGGCGGCGGGGCATGGGATCCACGGTGGCCACGGGGACCGCGGCCGGAGGCGCCCTCACATCCCCCTTCAGCTCCACGGACTTCTTGGGCTTCACGGCGTGATCTTCC
>CAYHCW010000431.1:0-3068 GCA_964355025.1 uncultured Gemmatimonas sp.
CGTGTCATTGCGCGCCCTGCTGGCCGTGCGGGTGGACGAGCCGTTTGTCATCGACACGCTCCGGGTGTATCACACGCGGGCGCCGCAGCCGCCCACGCACCTGTTCGACCTGCAGCTAGCAGCTAGCGGCTAGCGGCTAGCGGACGCTCGGCAACGGCGACTCGCCCTGGGAGAGGTCCGAGCGGAGGCGCAGGGCAAAGTGGCCCACCGGGCCCCAGAAGTGCGAGCTGTCGTCGAGAAAGGCGCGCATGTGACCGCCCGAGAGTTCGACCCACTGCTTGGGTGCGCGCGCGGCCGCGAAGAGCCGCAGGCCGTGCTCAAATGGAATGATCGAGTCGTCGCGGGCGTGCATCAGCAACTTGGGCATTGCCACGTCGTCGATCTTGTCGAGGTTGGCGAACCGCTGCGTGGCGAGCCAGCGCACGGGAAGCCACGGATACACCTCGGCGCCGCGGTCGGGGACCGACGTGAACGCACCCTCGAGAATGAGCCCCGCCGCCTCGGCGTGCAGGGCAAGTTCGGTGGCCGGGCCAGAGCCAAGCGAGTGCCCGTAGATGATGATGCGTGACGACGGGACGTTCCGTACCGTGCGCAGCCAGTCGTACAGCGCGCGCGCGTCGGCATAAACGCCGGTCTCGCTCGGGCGGCGCGCTTCGCTGTCACCGTACCCGCGATAGTCGATGGCCGCAATGTTCAGCCCGAGCGCATGCACGCGGGAGTAGAACCGCGGGAGCAGCGACGATGTGACATTGCCGGCGTTGCCGTGCAGGTACAACAGCCACTGCGCGGCGGTGTCGGCCACGGGAATGACGATGCCCGAGAGCTTGACGCCGTCGCCGCTCACCAGCGCCAGTCGCTCTGACACGAGGTGCAGTGAGTCGGGCAGCGGCTGGACGGCGCCGCCACCCAGATGAAGCGGTTGGTACACGAGGTTCGTTTCGTTCAGGCGCACGTACGCGACAGCACCGCCGTATCCCAGCACGACGAGTGCTGCGACCGCCAGTGCCCCGCGCCGAACGACCGGAGACATCAGAGCGCCTTCTTGATGGCGGCGTCGAGATCCTGGCGGCCGCCCAGCCCGGTGTAGACCACGACGCCGGCCTTGTTGACGACGACCACGAAGCTCGTGGCCGGCACGTCATACGCGCCCACCGCCTTGCCGCGCGCGTCAAAGAACTGGGTCATCTGCAGCGCGTGTTTTTCGGCATAGGCCTGCACGGCGCGCGGACTCTGGTTGGCGCTGACGGCAACGCCCACAAAGGTGACCTTGCCGGCGTACTTCTTCTGTGCCGCCAGCAGGGCCGGCTCGAGCTCCTTGCAGTTGGAGCACCAGGTAGCCCAGAACTCGATGACCACTGGTCCCTTGCCGAACACCGACGAAAGCTCGGCGGGGGCACCAGCGAGCGTCTCGACCGCGGCCGCCGGCGCCTTGGCGCCCACTTCAATGCCGCTATCCTGTGCCCGTGCCTGTTTCTCAGGCGCGGCAAAGCCAATCACCGCCGCCAACACAAATGCCCACCGCGCCCTCTTAGTTAAAACCATCCTTGGCCTGCCTTGATGAGGTAGTACTCGGCGACGCCAATCATGGCGAACGCGAAGAATCGTTTGACCCAGACCATCCACATACCGGCACGCGGCAGGCGGCTGACCGCACCGCTGGACAGCCCTACGACGACCAGCAGCGTGCACATGCCCAGCGAGAAGGTGAACAGATAGGTAAACCCGAGTACCGGGCTCTTTGTTCGCGAGACCCAGGTGAGCACGGCGGCCATGACCGGAGCCGAGCAGGGGGCGGCCACGAGCCCGGACGCCGATCCCATGAGGAAAGCGCCGCCGACGCGGCCGCTTTCGCCCATCGTCGCGGCCTTCGCCGTGAGCGCCGAGGGGAGCCGCACCGGAAGCACGTCGAGCATGGCCAACGCGGCCAGCAGCAGCAGGTTGGCCATGCCGAAGTAGAGCCACGGATTGCTGCTGACCGTGCCGAACAGTGTTCCGGAGAGCCCGGCAAAGAGGCCGAGCGCCGAGTAGACGAGGGAGAGGCCGAGGACGTAGGCCAGGGTGAGGGCCACGGTGCGTCCCCGGCGCGGCGCTTCGCCCGATGCCGTGCCGCCGACGATGGCGGCCGTGATGGGGATCATCGGGTAGATGCACGGCGTGAGGCTCGTGAGCACGCCGGCGGCAAAGAGCACCGGGAGCGCGGTGACGGGGCTCTGCGAGAGATGGTCGGCGATGCCTGAAAAATCCATGAGGAATGAGTGCGGGGTGCGGGGGGTGTCTGTACGGTGGTCAGTTGGGGGGTACGCAGGCAGGCGGTTAGATTTCACCTGCAGGACCACCCCCACAAAACAGAGCATCAGAACATTGGCACCGCAATTCATCTACGTCATGAAGGGGCTCCGCAAGGTCGTTGCCCCTGCGCGCACCATCCTCGACGACATCTGGCTGTCGTTTTATCCGGGCGCCAAGATCGGCGTCATCGGACCCAACGGTTCGGGCAAGTCGTCGCTGCTGAAGATCATGGCGGGGCTCGACCAGGAGTTCCAGGGCGAGGCGTGGGCGCACAAGGGCACGCGCATCGGCTTCCTGTCGCAGGAGCCGCAGCTCGACGAGTCGCTGGACGTGCGCGGCAACGTGGAGATTGCGCTCAAGGAGCAGCGGGCCAAGCTGGACCGGTTCAACGCGATCGCGATGGAATTCGCGGAGCCGATGTCGGACGACAAGATGAACGCGCTGCTCAATGAGCAGGGGACGCTGCAGGAGTACATCGACCACCACGACCTGTGGAACCTCGACAACAAGATCGAGGTGGCTATGGACGCGCTGCGCCTGCCTCCGGGCGACGCTGACGTGACGGTGCTGTCGGGTGGCGAGAAGCGTCGCGTGGCGCTCTGCCGGATCCTCCTCGAGGAGCCCGACATGCTGCTCCTCGACGAACCGACCAACCATCTTGACGCCGAGTCGGTGGCGTGGCTGGAGCACTTCCTCGAGCGCTTTCCGGGCACCGTGGTGGCCATCACCCACGACCGGTACTTCCTGGACAACGTGGCCAAGTGGATCCTCGAGCTCGA
>CAYHCW010000432.1:0-3056 GCA_964355025.1 uncultured Gemmatimonas sp.
GGCCTCGGCAATCTGCATCTGGTTCTGTCGCGCGCCGATTTCGCCGATGTTCGTCTGGGTGGTGGCGAGCGCGTCGTCAATAGCCGTGATCGCCGTGGCAACTCCGTCGCGGGTGCCGCCGTTGAGGGCAGTGGCGAGGTCCTGCAACGATTTGAGTACCCCAGAAGTTGTGGTGCCAAATACCTGCGTACCGTCGTGTGCAGTATTGGTCCGCTGACCGGCGGCGATCTCGATCTGCCGGTTGCCAGTGCCGCCCGAAGCCGTAAACAGGTAGACGCTGCCGGTGCTGTCGACCTCAAAGGGCGGCGTGCTGCTCAGCGTCCCCCCAAACAGGTACTCACCGCCGTCCTGGGTATTGGCCAGCGAGACGGCCTGTTGGAGAAGCTGGTTGACTTCGGCCTTTGCAGCCTGCCGCGTTGCAGGCGATGCGGTGTCCGTGGCCTGCGACACAGCCAGTTCCTTGGCACGTTCGAGGATGGTCGACAGTTGGTCGACCGCACTCTCCTCGAACGACAGTCTCCTGCTGCCCGCCCCAATGTTGCGCTTGTACTGGTCCAGCGCGCGCAGGGCGCCGTCGTTGGCCATCACGGTCAGCGCGGCCGTCGGATCGTCGGATGCCGCA
The DNA here is from genome assembly GCA_964355025.1 of uncultured Gemmatimonas sp. Taxonomy (GTDB): domain Bacteria; phylum Gemmatimonadota; class Gemmatimonadetes; order Gemmatimonadales; family Gemmatimonadaceae; genus PNKL01. The sequence goes on from CAYHCW010000432.1 coordinate 623, forward strand.
GCAAACCGCCGCCCGGTCGTGACCTTCACCTGGGCATCCTCGAGCTTCTGCCGCGCGACGTCAAACTGGGCCACGGCGAGCCGCGATGCCATGTTGTTGGTAATTCGCATAAGAGCGGGAAGCCCTCCGGTGAGACGCGGGCGTGCCCGCAGTGATGGCCGACATGATACGCACGTTACGTGCCATGACTCGCCGGGTCCGCTCGCCCTCTCACCAGTATCGGCTGGGCGTGGCTGGGGTAAAGTCCCGGCGATTCTTGCCGTGTGCCGAGAACATGAAGCGCCCACCCCTGTTGCTTACACGCCGAGTCGAGTCGCCAGGTCGCTGGCCGTCATCAGGACAGCGCTGGAAAGACGATCCAGCAACGGCGTGTTGCGATTCAGTATGACCCCTTCGGTCGCCGCTTCTTCGGCGTAGGACTGACCAGGGTGGGCCCCAATGCCGAGACTTGTGTGCTGATTCGCTGGCCGATGTCGCGGACGCGCGGGGCGGCGACACCGAAAGACGCGGCGACCTGCGGCCAGTCACTCAGGGCGGACCGCACCTGATCGAGGCCCTGCTCGGCGTCTGCCCGGCTGATGTCGGTCTTGCTGGCAAGGCGCAGCAAGTCGTCGCGACCCGGATTCGCGCTTTCGCCGTCCACCTGCATGTTGTGGTACCCCCCCATTCCCTCCGCGTACGTCAGGTCGTAGGCGGGGGCCAGGGTCCATGAGCCATCCGGCGTCATGCGGAATGCCACGTTGCGCGCGTGGTCGTCTCGGTTGTAGGCACCCACATTGAACGCAGCCCGTGTCCAGCATGCGCGCGCAGCGCGGTAGTCCTTCGTGAGCCGATGCGCGACTTGAATCAACTGCTCGTACTCCACGACGTCGTTTCGGATGTCCACTTCGAGCAGCCCAGCCAAAGTCTGGACATGGAGGCGCTGGTCGAGCACTCGGTCAAAGCGGTCGATGATCAGCGCCCATCGGTTCTCGGGGAGTGCGTACGTGCGATGCACCGGCACCTCGATGCCCGCCGTTTTCGCCATCGACAGATAGGCGGCTTCGACGAGGGGCGTGTCCTCCGGCTCAGTGCGTGAGGCGAATTTGATCAACACCGGGCGATACCCCGCCGGCAGTGGCGTGAAGGCGTCGACGATGGTGCCCGAGTCGTGCCAGCCCGCCACGATCTTGGGGCGTGCGCCACCCGAAGCGCCGCCCGCGCGTGTCAGTGCCGGGAGCACGGTGTCCACAGAACCGCCATCAACGGCGCGCGCTTCCGCCGCGAGCGTCGCCAAGTCGGCGGCGGGGGGCATCGTGGTCTCGACGCCGTCCATGGGAGGACGAAACGTGAGTGCCCCCATGCCGCGAGAGCCGAGCGAGCGCAGCCACGTCACCGGCGAACTGCCCGCGGCGTCGATGTTCGCCTGGCGCATCGCTCGATGGAGGAGTTTGAGGCCCCAGCCATCCGGGAGCGCGTCGAAGAACAGGCCGCGCAACCGATGGAGCCCACGTGGGCCGGGTCCAAACACCTGTGAGCCGCGCGGCAGCGTGAATGGCGAGAGATCGACGCCGTGCTGCAAGAAACCAGGGTCGTACTGGAAGTGAGGCCCCGTGCCGACATCGGACAGTTCGCCGACCAGGCGCGGCGTCGGGCGATCCTCGAGATAGACCGCGAGACGGTCGCGCATCACGCCCCCCGCGATTGACGCGAAGAACGGCCGCGCTGACGTTCGGGCCGCTCCAGTGCATCCAGTGAGGCTGGAACGGACTGACGGAAGAGGTGCTCCATCTCATCGACGCATCCGAGCGCTACGGTCAGCCGCACCATGCGGACCAGGGATATCTGCCCCGTCCGCTCGAACTTCTTGAGGGTGTCCACGGCGACATTTGAACGTGCCGCGAGCTCTGCCTGCGTCCAACCGCGAGCGAGCCGCTGAGCGCGGAGCCGGCGGGCGAGTGCATTGGAAACTTCTGGTGGACTGAGAAGCGTAATAGGCATATAAATACCTTGTCAATACTATAATGGGTATTATCATACCCATAGCAATCACCGCACGCAAGTCTTGTATGAAGCGCCAGTCCCTGGTGCTTGCAACCCGAGTCGAGCAGCCAAATCGCCGGCCGTCATCAGGACAGCGCTGGACAGACGATCCAGCATCGCCCGATCTCCCCCGTCCTGTGCGACCAACATTCACGGACAATCGCAGTGGCTACAATTTGTGTCTCAAGCAGAGGCAATATTTGCGCGTCAACTGCCGGCGACTACGATGAGTTCCCAAGGAATCAAACCCATTTCGGCTCAAATTAACCACCCGTTTCGTCAAACAATCCCGGTCCCAGAAGCACGACTATAAAGAATCACAGTGAATTTGTGGGAATTCACTCAAGCTTCCTCGGTGGCATGCCGATCCCATCGATAGGGACAAAGTGTATCTAGGTCCCCTCGCCCGCTG
>CAYHCW010000433.1:0-3045 GCA_964355025.1 uncultured Gemmatimonas sp.
GCGCACGCGCTCCGAGATGTCGGCGCGTGGTTGGAGCGAGCTCGACGTGCTGCTGCAGGCGGCCGACGAGCTGGGGGTCGTGCCCACGGCGGGCGTGCGCATCAAGCTCTCCACCGAGGGCTCGGGGCGCTGGGCGCAGTCGGGCGGCGAGAAGTCGAAGTTCGGCCTCAACTCGGCGCAGCTGGTCGCCCTCATCGAGCGGCTGCGCGCCGCCGGGCGGCTCGACATCCTCAAGCTCGTGCACTTCCACCTCGGCTCGCAGATCACCGACATCCGCTACATCAAGCGGGCCATGGGCGAGGTCGCGCGTTTCTACGTGGAACTGCGCCGCATGGGACTCGACATCACGCACGTCGACGTCGGTGGCGGCCTTGGCGTGGACTACGACGGCTCGCAGAGCACCAACCAGGCGTCGATGAACTACACGGTGCAGGAGTACGCCAACGACATCGTGTACACGCTGGCCGAGATGTGCCGCGAGCACGACTATCCCATGCCGAACGTCATCAGCGAGTCGGGACGGGCGCTCACGGCGCACCACGCGCTGATGCTGATGAGCGTCATCGAGGTCGAGTCGCAGGTGGAGACCTCCACGCCGGTCATCGTCGAGGACGATCACGCGCTGCTGCACGAAATGGCCGACGACCTCAAGGCCGTGTCGCGCAAGAACGTGTCCATGCGCCGGGTGCGCGAGGTGTACCACGACGCGTCGTACGACAAGGAGAAGGCGCAGGGCTTCTTCAACAACGGCGTGCTGTCGCTGCGCGAGCGGGCCAACGCCGAACTGCTGCACCTGTGCACCATCAACGCCGTGCGCGCCGCTGCCCACCGGCATCCCGACGAGTTCGAGGACATCATCACCGACCTCGATGCCGCGCTGGTGGACCGCTATTTCTGCAACTTCTCGCTCTTCCAGTCGCTCCCCGACAACTGGGCCATCGACCAGCTCTTTCCCATCATGCCGATCCACCGGCTGGATGAAGAGCCGGTGCGCCGCGGCACGCTGCAGGACGTGAGCTGCGACTCCGACGGCAAGATCGACCGCTTCGTCGGCGAGAAGGGCGGCAACCCGTCGCTCGAGCTGCACCCGTTTACCGACGGCGATCCGTACATCCTCGGCATCTTCCTCACCGGCGCGTACCAGGAAATCCTCGGCGACCTGCACAACCTGTTCGGCGACACCAACGCCGTGCACGTGCGCCTGCGCGACGGCGGTTACGAGATCACCGACCTCGTGCACGGCGACACCGTCACCGAAGTGCTGAACTACGTCCAGTTCCGCGCCTCCGACCTGCTGGCCACCTTCCGCCGCAAGGTGCAGGGAGCCAGCGGTATCACCCGCGACGAGGCGAACATGTTCATCGCCGACTACGTGGCGGGCCTCGAAGGCTACACGTACCTCGAGGGCGAAGCGGCGCGATGATCGCCCCGTGGGCGGTGCTGGCGTCGGGCCCCGGCGCACCACACGACGTGCCCGCACTGCTGCTCACGCTCGCGGCGGTCTTCGCGGCGACCAAGGGGCTAGGCGAACTGGCGCAGCGCATGCGGCAGCCGGCCGTGCTGGGCGAACTCATCGCCGGTGTGCTGCTCGGGGCCTCGGTGTTCAACCTCCTCGACCCGAGCGACCCGATTATCCACGTGCTCGCCGAGCTCGGCGTGCTCGTGCTGCTGTTCCAGATCGGACTCGAGACCGACCTGCGCAAGCTGCGCGAAGTCGGGGGCGCCGCGCTCATGGTCGGCGTCGCCGGCGTGGTGCTACCGTTCGCCGGCGGCGCGGCGGCGGCGATGGCCCTTGGCCTGCCGTACCTGTCGGCGCTCGTCATCGGCGCGGCGCTGACGGCTACATCCATCGGCATCTCGGCGCGCGTGCTGGGTGACCTCGGGCGCCTGCAGACAGCCGAAGGGCAGATCGTACTGGGCGCCGCCGTGCTCGACGATGTCATCGGGCTCATCATCCTCGCCGTGGTCACCGGCATTGTGGCCGGCGGGACGCTGACGCCGATGCTGCTCGTACGCACCGTGCTGGAGGCCGTGGGCTTCATCGTGGGCGCCCTGCTCGTCGGCAGCCTCCTGCTCAAGCCCCTCATGGCCATCGTCAGCCGACTGCAGGTGGCCGGCGCGCTGGGTGTCGCCGCCCTCGCCTTCGCGTTTCTATTTGCGGCGCTGGCTGCCAAGGCGGGCTCGGCGATGATCATTGGCGCCTTCGCCGCCGGGCTGGTGCTGCATCGGGCGCCGCAGCGGCACGACATCGAGAAGGCCACGTTGTCCGTGGGGTATCTGCTGGTGCCCGTCTTCTTCGCCTCGGTCGGCGCGCAGGTTGACCTCGCGGCTCTCATGACCCCGGCCGCGCTGGGACTCGGCACGCTGCTCATCGTCGTCGGGGTGCTGGGCAAGGTGGCCGCCGGGTACGCGCCGTGGTGGTTCGAGGGGCGCAAGCTGCTCGTCGGCGTGGCCATGGTGCCGCGCGGCGAAGTGGGGTTGATCTTCGCCCAGGTGGGGGCTGCTGCCGGTGTGCTGGCCGGACCGCAGTTCGGCGCGGTCATGCTCATGGTGGTCGTGACGACGTTCGTCACCCCGCCGTTGCTCGGCCTGATCGCCGGACCGCCGCCTCCCGGGAGCGCTGATGACGACGACGGCGTGGGAGTGGACGAGCTCGTGGCGGGCGGCTCGAAGCGCCATCGCCGCGCGACGATGCAGGGGCGGCGGTTCAGTTAGGAGTTCACAACTTCCACCGCGAAGAGCGAAGGACGCGGAGAACCACGAAGCACGGTCACACGGGGGAAGCGCCGCGGTGCAGGTTCCCCCAGATTGTTCCTGCGCGCCTCTTCGCGTCCTTCGCCCTTCGCGGTAGCGGTGGCCGTTACCGCGCCGCGTACCGCTTGGCCGCCTCGCCCCAGTTCACCACGTTCCACCACGCGTCCACGTAGTCGGGCCGGCGGTTCTGGTACTTCAGGTAGTAGGCGTGCTCCCAGACGTCGAGGCCGAGCACGGCGTGCTTGCCGTCCATCAGCGGGTTGTCCTGGTTCGGCGTGCTCTCGATGGTCA
>CAYHCW010000434.1:0-3029 GCA_964355025.1 uncultured Gemmatimonas sp.
CCGTACGTGCCGGCGCACGAGCAGCCGCCGCGCGACTGCACGCCAAACCGGTCGTTGAGCAGGCGCACCATCAGGTTGTAGTGCACGCCCTCCACCCAGAACGACAGCATGGCCAGGCGGTGCCGCACGGCCGGCGCCAGCAGGTGCACGCCCGGGATGGCCTGCAGCTTGTCCATCGCATACGGCACGATGGCCTCCTCGCGCGCGAGCATCGCGCCCACGGTCATGGCGTCCTTGAGCTTCACCGACAGCGCGGCCTTGATGGCCTGCAAAAAGCCCGGCGTGCCGCCGTCTTCGCGCGCCTCGATGTCGTCGAGAAAGGCGTACTGCCCCCACGGATTGGTCCACGCCACCGTGCCACCACCGGCTTCGTCGGGCACGGTGTTGTGGTAAAGCGCCCGGTTGAAGATCACGACGCCCGACGATCCCGGGCCGCCAAGGAACTTGTGCGGCGAGAAGAGCACCGCGTCGAGCGCCCCGTCGGGGTCGCCCGCGGGGTGCATGTCGATGTCGACGTACGGCGCCGAGGCGGAGTAGTCGATGAGCGCGATGCCACCAGCGGCGTGCATCAAGCGTGCCATGTCGTGCACGGGCGTGAAGATGCCGGTGACGTTGGAGCAGGCGCTGAAGGCGCCGATCTTCACGGGGCGCTCACGGTATTCGTGCAGCTGCTCCTCGAGCGCGACGAGGCTCACCACGCCCTGGGCGTCGGGGGGCACCACCACGACGTCGGCGATCGTCTCGTACCACGACGTATGGTTGGAGTGGTGCTCGAGGTGGGTGACGAAGACCACCGGCCGTTCGTTTGCCGCGAGGTCGATGTAGCGGCGCAGCCCTTCGGGCGCCTTGAGGCCGAGGATCCGCTGCAGCTTGTTGACGGCGGCGGTCATGCCGGCGCCGCACGTGAGCACCAGGTCGTCGGCGGAAGCGTGCACGTGGCGTCGCAGGACGTCGTGCGCCTCGTGGTAGGCGATGGTCATCGACGAGCCGGTGACCGTCGCCTCGCTGTGCGTGTTCCCCACGAACGGCCCGAACTGGTTGAGGAGGCTCTCTTCGATGGGGCGGTACAGGCGGCCGCTGGCGGTCCAGTCGGCGTAGACGATCCGCTGTTCCCCGTAGGGCGACACGAAGGTCTGGCCGTGGCCGACGGTATTGGTTCGGAACGGCTCGAACTGGCGTTCGAGGTCGGACATGCAGGGGCCTCCGGGGCGCAGTTCGCTGACGCGAAAGCTAGCCGGGGATGCCCCGGCATGGCGCGGTGCGGCCGATTCCGGGTGGAATTGGGCCGCGAAGGGGTTGCTCCGCACCCTCGGCCGGGTATAATTTCGATTCCGCTGCGAAACGGCGGTCACTGCCCCTTGGTGTAACTGGCAACACGCCTGATTCTGGATCAGGAAAGTCTAGGTTCGAGCCCTAGAGGGGCAATCGCGCCGCCGAGCATTCGGCGGCGCGTTTGTTTCCAGGCTTCCCTCACAGCAGTCGCAGATGAAGCCCACCAGACGCGAAGTGTTCACGCTCACCGGACTGTTCGCCCTGTCCGCCGTTGCGTACTTCGGCATCTCCCGGCTTTCGATGGCCGCGACTGCGGTCGTCATGCCCGCGTGGGTGCCATTTCTACCGGCGTTGGCGATTCCGTACCTGCTCCAGGTCGTGGGCAGCTACGCCTTGGTGCTGGCCGTGCGCGACCGCGAGCGGCGCCACGCCAGCGTGAAAGCGTACTTTACCGCGTTTGCGGTCACCTGCCTCATCTGGTGGCTGTATCCCACCGCGATGCACCGTCCGCCCGCACCGGACGGCTGGTGGAACTGGCCCTTTCGCGTGATGGCCAGCCTGGACCTGCCGAACAACATCCTGCCGGCTGGGCACATCCTGATGCCGGTGATCATCTGCTGGGCGTTCGCCCGTGATCGCCCGCGATGGCTCTGGTGGCTGGTGCCTGCCGAACTGCTCGGCGCCGTGGCCATCGTCACCACGTGGCAGCATCGGCCGGTGGACGTGGTCATCGGCGGTGCGATCGCCGTGGCGTTTGGCCTGTTGTTCGGGGTTGGGCGGAGGCGCTCGCCGGAAGGTTCGGCAGCCTACGGTTGAGTGGGCGAAACTGATGGTGATGCCCGACAGCGACCTCGCCGAGTTGTACGGTGTGGAGACGAGGGTGCTCAACCAGGCCGTAACGAGAAATGCCGGCAGGTTTCCGCCTGACTTTGCCTTCCAGCTGGATGTCGCCGAGGTTACGAACTTGAGATCACAACTTGTGATCTCAAGTCTGCACGGAGGCTCCCGCTACGCCCCCCCGCGCCTTCACGGAGCAAGGCGTGGAAACCGTCGTTCGGGTCGCTGGCGGCGATCTGCATGGTGCCTGGCGTCACTCGCTGCCTGCGACGCGGGCCGGCCGTCCGGCGACTGGCGTCCAGCCGGCTCGCACACGAGCTTTCGCGCTGACTTCGGGCCCGGGTGACTGTCCGCGGGGCCCTGCCTGCGCCCACCGCCGTATCTGCTTGAGGACTAATCCGCGATGCCGCTCCGCGTCCCGACCCCGGCCCTGCTCGCGCTATGTGCGATTGCCGCCCACGTCGCGCCGCCCGTCGCGCAGGCCCAGGTGGTTCCCCCCGGCGCCGCGCCGGTCGATACGGTGCGCGCGATCCTGAAACCGCGCACCCCGTTGCCGTCCGAACCGGCCAGCCGGGGCGTGACGCGGTTCTCGTTCATCGTCTACGGCGACACGCGCGGGCGGCGCGACGGCACCGATGTGCAATACGAGCACTCGCTCATCGTCGACGCGATGCTGCGCACCATCAAGGCGCGCGCGTCGGGGTCATCGCCAATCAAGTTCGTCCTGCAAAGCGGCGATGCCGTGGTGAACGGCCGCGACCCCCGGCAGTGGAACGTGAGCTTCACGGGCCTGATTGACCGGCTGACGACCGAGGGTGACGTACCGTACTTCCTCGCGCCGGGGAACCACGACGTCACGAGCGCCGCCGCACTCGACGATCCGCGGCGCAAGGAGGGACTGGCGAACTACCTGCGCGCCG